>DAOTHZ010000064.1:0-11837 GCA_035447945.1 Syntrophomonas sp. | reverse complement strand
ACCTGCAGCTATTTTGAGCAAGTGCAGTGCAATAATAATTTTTACTGGGAAAAAGACGAAGTTTTGTTAAGACTTGACCAAAAGATGACCGCAGCCTTCAAAGCCACGAAGGAAACTGCGGATAAAAACAAGCTTTACATGAGAGATGCAGCCTATGTCATCGCCATCAACCGGGTTGCGCAGGCGGTAAAGATGAGAGGCTGGGTATAATCGGGTAAAATATATTGTAGAGAAAAACTACAAGGCGGGGATGATATGAACGAGCGGATGCATGACGGTGATTATTCTCTCGACAACCTGAAGGAGAGGGCCAAGGAGCTTAATTGTCTTTATCAGGTGGATGAAATCCTAAACAACCGTCATTTGTCCCTGGCGGAAATTTTTTCCGCCTTGGTCAAGGTCATTCCCTCGGGCTGGCAATTTCCTGAGTTTTGCAAGGTTTTAATCGTGTATGAAAACCGCCGCTATTATACTGAAGGTTTTTCCGCCTCTACGATTTCAGAAAGCTGTGACATCAAAGTAAACGGTAAGGTGATTGGCCGGATCGAAGTGGTTTATGTCCGCAAGGTAAACAAGAGCGAGGAAGGTTATTTCCTGGACAAGGAACGGAAATTGATCAGAACGATTGCTGACCGTATCGGCCAGACCATCTTCCAGCGTTATATGGGACAATTGCTGCGCCAATGGGACAATTCCCGCCAGGAACCATTGGCGGGCAATGCCAAGCGGGAATGGATGGTGATCGTCGATTTAATTGGCCGAAGCAATCAAAATGCGCTCTTGCATATTTGTCGCAAAATGGCCAATCATCTATATCTGAGCGGTGTCAAGGAAGCAGAAGAGGTCCTGTGGGATTTTGGTTCCGGCTTTCGAGGCGATTATGCCGGAGAAGTCAACTACCCCAGTGAGAAATTTCCCTTGGGCAATCTGCAGCAAATCAGCCAGAAGATTTTTCGCATTGCCGAGCAGCATTTGAGCGATGATGAGATTAGCATTCGCTTGAAACAATGGATTGAAGAAGAAAAAGCTTTCCCGTTAATCAAGGCAGTCGATCGTATCGATGTTTCGGTGCGGGAAATTGTCAAGTTGCTCAATCGTTACAAGAATAGTTATGGCGACACCAACCGGCCGGATTTTCCTATGGAAAGATGGTTGGTTGTTGCGCTTATTCAAAGATTTTTATCTGAAAAGCTGGATTTTATCAATATCGCCCGGCAGCATCTGGAGATCATTGATTTCTATGCCATTGTCAACCAGCTGATTTTCCCCGAAGGAAGTCATGGCAAAATTGGAGGCAAGGGCACCGGGCTATTTCTGGCAGAGCAGGTTCTGGCCAAGGCCCAGGAGGAAAACCCCCTGTTAAAGTCCGTGAAGGTCCCCCGCACCTGGTATATCAGCACCGATGAGATCAAGGAGATCATACACTACAACAATCTAGAAGAACTGAATGTGCAAAAGTATAAAGATCTCTACGAAATCAGGCTCGACTACCCCAACATTATTCAAATCCTGAAGAACGCTGAATTTCCCCAGGGTATCATTAAGAGTTTGGCCATGGCGCTGGACGATTTTGGTGACGTCCCCTTGATCGTACGCAGCTCCAGTTTACTGGAGGATCAGATGGGGGCAGCTTTTTCCGGCAAATATAAAAGCCTTTTTTTAGCCAATCAGGGCAGCAAGCAGGAGCGTATGGAGGCGCTTGTCAATGCGATCATGGAGGTCTATGCCTCCATCTACAGTCCCGACTCGATTCAGTATCGCTCGGAAAGAGGGTTGCTGGATTTCAATGAAGAGATGGGTATTCTGATTCAGGAAGTGGTCGGCCGACGGGTGGGCGTTTATTATTTGCCGGTTTATGCCGGAGTCGCCTTCAGTCACAACGAATTTCGCTGGTCGCCCCGCATTAAAAGAGAAGATGGCTTGCTGCGTTTGGTCATGGGACTGGGGACCCGGGCAGTGGACCGGCTGAGTGATGATTTTCCGGTTTTAATTTCTCCCGGACAGCCTGGACTTAGAGTCAACACCGTCCCCCAGGAGATCCAACATTATGCTCCCAAGAAAGTGGATTTGATCAATCTGGAAAAAAATACGTTTGATACCGTTGAAATTGCTGCGCTGGTCAAACAGTTTGGGCATGATGTCCCACAATTGCAGCAGTATTTTTCCATTTACCAGCAAGACTATGTAAAAAAGCCGCTGGCTTTTGAGATTGATTGTGAGAATGATGAAGTTTTGCTGACTTTTGATGGCTTGATTGCCGATACAACTTTTGTCAAACAGGTCAAGCTGATCCTGGAAGTCTTGGAGGAAAAGCTGGCTACGCCGGTTGACATTGAATTTGCCAGCGACGGCGAACATTTTTATCTGCTGCAGTGCCGGCCGCAAAGTTCGGCCCCCTCGCTGGCTCCTGCGCCCATTCCCAAAGAGATTCCGGCCAAGGATATTATTTTCTCTGCCCGGCGTTATATATCCAACGGCACGGTCAATGATATATCTCATATCGTGTATGTTGATCCCAACGAATATAACCGGCTCACGGAGCTGGAGGACTTGGTCAATGTAGGCAAGGCTGTCGGCATGTTGAACCTGCTCTTGCCCCGCCACCGGTTTGTCCTGATCGGACCGGGCCGCTGGGGAAGCCGCGGAGACATTAAAATGGGCGTTCAGGTGAGTTATGCTGATATCAACAATACCGCTGCGCTGATTGAAGTCGCCCGCAAAAAATCCAATTATATTCCCGAGCTCTCCTTTGGGACACATTTCTTTCAGGATCTGGTCGAAGCCCAGATTCGGTATTTGCCGCTCTATCCGGATGATCCGGGAATGGTTTTCAATGAACGGTTTTTGCGGCGTACGTCCAGCATTCTGGCAAAGATTCTGCCCGAATACGCCAGGCTGGAAGAAGTGATCCGGGTGATTGATGTCCCCGCCAGCACCAATGGAAGAATCCTAAAAATTGTCATGAACGCGGACCTGGAGGAGGCGCTTGCCTATCTGGCTGAGCCGGCCGGCATGATCGATGCGGCGGCCCGGGACGGCCTGGGTGAAACATGGACGGCCAGAGCAGAAGGAGACTATGTTGACGATCGCTTTTGGCGCTGGCGCTATTATATGGCAGAACGTCTGGCGGAAAGACTTGATTTTGACGCATTCGGAGTGAAAGGGCTATATTTGTTTGGCAGTACCAATAACGGCACTGCCGGTCCGGGCAGTGATATCGATCTGCTGGTTCATTTTCAGGGCAATCCCGTGCAACGAGAGCAATTGAAGCTCTGGCTGCAGGGTTGGAGCATCAGTCTGGCGGAGATGAATTATCTGAAAACCGGCTATGCCACCGACGAGCTGTTGGATATTCATATCATTACCGATGAAGATCTGGTCAATAAATCGGCCTTCGCCATCAAGATCGGCGCGGTCACAGATCCGGCCCATCCTTTAAAAATAAAGCAGGACTATTAGTCGGAAAATAACATTGTTGTCATCCTGAATGAAGTGAAGGATCTCATCAGGAGATGCTGCTTAGAGATCCTTCGCTAACGCTCAGGATGACATGAAAAATGACTTTAGGGGTTGTGTCAGACCGTCTTCAGTAAGAAGTCAGTAATTGCCTGACTGGTCTCTGCCGGCTTTTCCAGCATTACATAATGGCCTGCCTCCGGGATCACGACCAGTTTTGAGGAGGAAATATGTTCATGCAGGAATTCCGAGTATTTCAGAGGGGTCAACAGGTCATCCTGGCCCACGATGATCAGCGTGGGAACTGTGATCTGAGCGAGGTCGGCGCTGCGGTCGTATTGGTCACAGGCTAAAAAATCATTATGGATTATTTTTGGACCCGCTTTTTGCAGGGCTTCCACTTCTTTTTCCCAAATGGCTGCCGGGGTTGCCGTAGAAAACCCGATTTTTAAAAATTCCAGCTTCATTATGCCGGCCTTCAGCGCTGCCAACGCCTGGGGCAGGACCCGCAAACGTGCTCCTGAGCCAATCAGGATGAGACCGTCGACTTGTTTGGGATAATCCAGCGCAGCCGTAATGGCCATGGCTGAACCCATGGAGTGTCCTGCCAGCCAGAGGGGACGAGGCAGGTTGAGCAGTGCTGGCAATTCGCTGATCAGCCGGGCGCCGGCATCAACCGTTGCCAGCAAATCTCCGGCAGAAGAGCCGTGACCGGGCAAGTCGATGGCGATTCCACAGAAATCAGGGGGGAGATGGGTTAACTGTTCTTCCCAGATGTGACTGTCACCCCCGCTGCCATGTACAAACAGGATACTTCCCTGGGCGTTGTCCATTCTGCTGGATTGGTAAGCCAGCAAACTTCCCTCAATCTTTATATGCTGCATGTCTGCCATCATCCTTTTCATTGCTTTTTGTAAACAGTATAAAGGATTTTGACCGGGAGCAACAGCGGTTGTCGGTATCACTCCCGCGAACGGTTTCAGGCACTTGCGCCAGGAATGCGTTTAAGCGGTGAGATGCATGGCAATAATTGAGCATGAGGAGGGATGGACCGATGTTCAGAAAAATAATGATATTCATTGTCTTGCTGGTTTTTGTTTGTTCAGGTATTTTTGTTGCCTCGGCGCAGGAAAGCCGATTAGATCATTCCGTGCTGCGTTTGCATGTCGTAGCCAATAGTGACGCACCCGCCGATCAGGCTTTGAAAATGGCCGTCAAGGATGAAATCGTACGTTATCTGCAAGCAGAATTTTCCCATATTAATGATGTTGATGAAGCACAGGCAATGGCCCAAAAAAATCGTGGCCAAATAGAAAGCATCGCCCAACAAAAAATCAAAACCAGCGGGTATGATTATCCGGTTGAAGTAACCATTGGCGAGTTTGCTTTTCCACTTAAATCCTACGGTAACATGGTCTTTCCAGCCGGAGAATATCAGGCAGTCCGAGTGGTTATTGGCAAAGGGGCCGGCAAAAACTGGTGGTGCGTGCTGTTTCCTCCGCTGTGTTTGGTTTCCTCTGCGGACCGGGGCATGAGCCTGCAAAGTGTTTCAGAAGCCCAGGTAACCTTCAAATGCCTGGAACTGCTACCCCAAGGGGTGCGTATCAAGCAGCTTTAGCGCGCATGCCAAGATAAGGGACAGCCTGCGACAAGGAAGTTTGGTTTGACAGGGGAAGCATGAATAACGAAAATGAAAAATATTAACGAATAAACGGCAAAGCGATATAATGGGAAAAACAATTGGAGAGACGGTACATGGCAATGAAAAGCTCCTTATCTGATTGTCGTTGTTCGCTGGAGGCTCCTGCCAAGGTGAACCTGACCCTGGATGTTTTGGGCAAACGCCCCGATGGCTATCATGAACTGGCCACCGTTATGCATCAGATTGACCTGAAGGACAAGATCACACTGGAAAAAGGCGGCACCAAAATCCGCTTGGACAGCAACAGCAGTTTGATTCCGAACGACGAAAAAAATCTGGCCTATCAGGCCGCCCGGCTCATGTGCGAGAATTTTTCCCTGCGGGAAGGACTACAGATATACTTGGAGAAAAATATACCTGTAGGTGCGGGCCTGGCGGGAGGAAGCACAGATGCAGCAGCAGTCATTATCGGAATAAATGAATTGTTTGCCTTAAAGCAGGAGTTGGCTGTTTTGCTTGCGCTGGGGGCTCGAATCGGTTCCGATGTGCCCTTCTGTATCATGGGAGGTACAGCGCTGGCCCGGGGGCGGGGGGAAATTCTCAGTCCTTTGCCGGAAGGATTGAGGTTGCATATGGTGCTGGTAAAACCTGACTTTCAGATTTCCACACGGGCAGTGTATCAGGCCTTTCGTCGGGAAAAAGTAACAAGAACACCTGATACAGCGGCTTTTCTTGCAGCCTGGCAGGATTGTGATATCATTAGTATAGCCCGGGAAATGAACAATGTATTGGAATCAGTGAGCCTGGCCGAGCATCCTGAAATCGCCGCCATTAAAAAGCAGTTAGTGTCGGCAGGCGCTGTCAATGCCCTGATGTCGGGCAGCGGGCCCAGTGTTTTCGGTTTGTTTATCAATCCGGAAACAGCGGTAGAAGCTTTTAATATATTGCACCAGCAATATAATGAATCATTTATCGTATCTTCATATAGGAGAGGGTGGAAGTAATGGCAGAAAAACGTCTTTTGCCGGTCAATCTGGATTCGTACAAACCCCTGCGGGAATTGGTATTGGAGGCCATCCGCGAAGCGATCAAAAATGGAACTCTGCAACCGCGGGAAAGACTAATGGAGATCCAACTGGCAGATGAATTAGGGGTCTCCCGGACCCCGGTGCGGGAAGCCCTGCGCAAGCTGGAACTGGAAGGCTTTATCGTGATGGTGCCTCGCAAAGGAGCGTATGTTTCAGATCTTTCCATGAAAGATGTAGCGGATGTATTTGAAATCAGGGCGGCGCTGGAAGGATTGGCCGGGGCTTTGGCGGCAGAGAGGATCACCGAAGAAGAACTGGAAGCCATGGAACGCATGCTGGTAGAGAAAGGCGAAGCAATCAGTCTGAATGATATTGACAAACTGGTGGCAGCTGACACAAAATTCCATGAAGCCATGTACATGGCCAGCCGCAATGAAAGGCTGAGTAATATAATCAGCAATCTGCGAGAACAAATCCAACGTTTTAGATTAACTTCACTTTCTGTACCCGGACGCCGCCAGGATTCACTTAAGGAGCACCGGGAAATATTGGAGGCCATTCAGGCCAGAGATATCCAACTGGCCAAACAACTGGCCCAGGAGCACATTGAAAACGCCGAAAATGTGCTCATCGATTCGCTGAAAAAGGGGAATCAACCTGCAAGCGAATAATGGAGGGAACAACATGCAATACGATGCCATCATTTTGGCTGGCGGGGAGAGCACCAATGATTTGAAAAAAATCGCTCCCTATGATAATGAAGCCCTAATTATTATTGGAAATTATCCGATGATTTATTTTGTATATCAAACCTTGCGTTCTTCATCCCAGATCAACAATATTGTGGTCAGCGGACCGGTCGAAGCCCTGAAAGCGATTTTACCTCGGGATGAGAGGCTGTTTTTTGTCAATGGAGGTCAAAATGCTATTGAAAGCTTCGCCCATGCCGTCAAAGCGCTCAATGACAAAGGGATCAGTTCCAAAGTGTTGATTATGCCTACCGATATTCCCTTTATCACCGTGGAAGCGATTGAAGATTTTATCAAACGATGTGAAACCAGCGATGATGATTTTTATTATCCAGTGACACGCAAAGAAGTCAACGAAAAGAAATTTCCCGGAGTACAGAGGACCTATGTGCGTTTACAGGAAGGCGTCGTGACGGGTGGGAATTTATTCCTGATCCGCAGCTCGGTGATTGAGAAAAGTCTGGAAATGGGCTTAAAGCTGGTGGAAAGACGTAAAAATCCCCTGGCTATGGCCAGGCTTTTTGGCATTTCTTTGGCATTGAGGTATCTTTTTGGCCGGCTCAGCATTGCCATGGTTGAAAAGCGGTTTTATAAAATGCTGGGCATAAAAGGCAAATGTATCATCTCCCCCTATGCGGAGATTGGGGTTGATGTCGACAAGCCCAGCGACTTGAAACTGGCCCAGGACAAGCTTGGGTCCATATGTTTTGCCAAGTGACCAACCAGCCTGATTAGGCTGGTTTATCCTTGTATGCAGTTAGCGGTTGGCAACCCCTGACAGCAAAATACTTTTTCGTTTTTACAAATGCAGGTATAATACAGTAGTATTAAGTTAAGAGCAAATAATGAATAGGTATCAAACATTTGGTGAAGCAGAGTGCGAAGCCCGTTTGGTTCCTATTTTTGACTTGAGCCAACAGGGAGGAATAGGTATGGTTTGTTCAGCAGTCATTCTGGCTGCCGGCAAGGGCGTGCGCATGCGCTCGCATATTCCCAAAGTCGTCCATCCCGTTGCGGGAATTCCCATGGTCAAACATGTTGCGCAGGCGATCACTGCGGCGGGAATCAACAAGATTACTTTGGTGATCGGGCAGCAGCACGAATTGATAAAAGATTTGTTTGCCGGACAGAATTTTCAATATGCTGTCCAAGCGGAACAGCTGGGGACCGGGCATGCTCTTCTGCAAGCCCGCAGCGAAGTCGAAAGTGATGATATGGTTTTGGTCGTTGCCGGGGATACCCCGCTTTTGCAAGCCGAAACGCTGCAGCAGCTCATCGCCCATCATCGGAATTGTCAGGCCACTGCGACGGTTTTGTCAACGACACTGGATGATCCTTTTGGATATGGCCGCATCGTACGTGACCAAGACGGCCGGTTGGAGCGCATCGTGGAAGAAAAAGATGCCAATCCTGAAGAGAAGAAGATCGATGAGATCAACTCCGGCATGTATTGCCTGCAAGTTAAAGAGGCCTTTGCGGCCTTGCAAAAACTGGGATCCAGTAATGCGCAAGGCGAGTATTATCTGACCGACATCCTGTCCATCTTGAAAAACAAGGGTCACAGGGTTGAGGTGTTTCTGACCCAGTCCCGGGACGATATTTATGGGATTAACAATCGTGAACAGCTGGCCTGGGCAGAAAAAATCATGCGCCGGCGCAAAAACCATCAGTTGATGATGGACGGGGTAACCATTATCGATCCGGATACGACCTTCATTGATAGCCATGTCAGCATTGGCATGGATACCACCATTTATCCGTTTACCATAATTGAAGGCGAGACGACCATCGGAGAATCCTGTCACATCGGACCCAGTTCACACCTTAATGATGCCAGGATTGGCAATCAAGTTGTCATTGAAAATTCAAGAATTAAAGAAGCCGAGATCGGGGATGAATGTACTATCGGTCCTTTTGCTTATCTCCGTCCGGGAGCAGTTCTGCGGCAGGGTGTAAAAGTCGGGGATTTTGTGGAGATTAAAAAATCCATTATCGGACCCGGCAGCAAGATACCCCATTTAAGTTACGTGGGCGATGCAAAACTAGGCAGTGATGTCAATGTCGGTGCCGGAACCATAACCTGCAACTACGACGGAAAAAACAAATGGCCGACCATTCTGGAGGATGGGGTTTTTATCGGCAGCAATACAAATCTGGTTGCGCCGGTACGAATCGGGAGGAATGCCGTAACCGGTGCCGGCTCAACCATAACCAGGGATGTTCCGGCAGATACTCTGGCGGTCGAACGAGCCAATCAAAAGCATATTGAAGGATATACGAAAAAGAAAGACAGGTCCTGAGAGAATAATTTGGGAGGTATAAGGAGTATGAAAGCATCCAGGTGGAGGATGAAACTATTTACCGGCAACGCCAATCCCTGTCTGGCGCAAGAGATTGCAGCTTATCTGGAAATCCCGGTAGGAGATGCAACCGTCAGCCATTTTTCAGATGGAGAAATTAATGTAGCAATTGATGAAAGTGTAAGAGGGGTAGATGTGTTCGTTGTCCAGCCCACCTGCTCACCCGGCAATGAAAATCTCATGGAATTATTGATCATGATCGATGCTTTCAGACGTGCTTCGGCTTCGCGCATCAATGCAGTCATTCCCTATTATGGTTATGCGCGTCAGGATCGCAAGAGCCGGGCCCGTGATCCCATTACTGCCAAGCTGGTGTCCAATCTGATCGTTGAGGCTGGAGCCCAGCGAGTCGTGGCAGTCGATTTACATGCCACACAGCTCCAGGGATTCTTTGATATACCGGTGGATCACTTGCCGGGTGTACCGACCATCGCAGAGTATCTCAAACGTAAAGGTCTAACGGAGGATGCCGTAATTCTCTCCCCTGATGTGGGAGGTGTAACCCGGGCCCGTGACCTGGCGGCCAAATTGGCAGCGCCGCTGGCGATTATCGATAAACGCCGTCCTGCACCCAATGTTTCCGAAGTGATGAATGTAATCGGCGATGTAGATGGAAAATCGGTCATCATCATCGATGATATTATTGACACAGCCGGAACCATCTGTACTGCCGCAGAGGTGATGATGGATAAAGGCGCCAAGGATGTTTATGCCTGCTGCAGCCATCCGGTATTTTCCGGTCCGGCCATGGAAAGATTGGAGAAGGCCCCGATCAAGGAGGTCATCGTAACCAATACCATCCCCATAAGAAAAGAAAAGATGCTGCCCAAAATAAAGGTTCTTTCGGTTGCACCGCTGGTGGGTGAGGCGATCTTGAGGATTCATGAGGATCTTTCTGTCAGCAAGCTGTTTGAAGTATAAAAATGAAGCAATGATTCGCTTTTAATGGCACCATATCAGGATTATGAGACTGTGCAAGAAGCGTACGCAGGTATGTTGATTGGGCAGTCTTCTATTATTTTGTCGCATTTACAACTTGTTCAGATACGTTTGCAGACTTTTTTTGCAGTGTCGTTCAGGTTATACTGATAATAATTTTGGCAGACAAAACCAGAGGTAAACAGCATGAAAATAATTGTAGGCTTGGGCAATCCCGGCAAAGAATACAAGGATACCCGCCATAATATCGGCTTTATGGTGTTGGAAGAAATGGCCTCGCGTCATTCGCTGGAGAAACAGGAAAGCAGATTTGACGCCATCATAGGTCATGTAAAAATAGACGGCGAAAAGGTTCTGCTGGTCAAACCGCTCACTTATATGAATCTGAGCGGACGGTCAGTACAACCCATAATGCACTGGTACAAACTTGCCCTGGAAGACCTTATGGTCGTTTATGATGACATGGATCTGCCGGTTGGCAGTCTGCGAATTCGTGCCAATGGAGGGACCGGAGGGCACAAAGGGATGAACTCGATTTGTGAGCGCCTGGCCAACAAGGAGTTTGCCCGTACCCGGGTTGGAATTGGAAGACCCGACAGAGGAGAAGCCTACCATTGGGTTTTGGGAAAATTCAGCCAGGACGAGAAGGAAATCATGCAAAATGCCGTCCGGCATGCGACAGACGCCTTGGAAACATGGGTAAGGCAGGGAATAGCAGCGGCCATGAATGCATACAATTAAACAAAAATGTATAAATTACCCTTTCGCCTGGGAAGATAATAAAAACGGGCGAAGGAGCAAGCAAATGAAAATATACTATATTTGTGAATGCTGTGATGAGATTTTCAGTATCGAAGAGAATGGAAGCGGTACAGGCAAGGTGGAGATCAGGGGAATTTGCAATGATTGCGCGCTGGAAATGGGTTTGCAGGAAGGACCAGCGCTTCATTTTCAGACATATTACAGTTAAGTCCAAAAGATTAAATGAATACTGCCAAGAAGTGGAGGCCATTTTTACGGTGTCCACTTTGTGGGTTTGGCAGAAAGTGTTTCAGGGGAGGACCAGGAGAGTTGAAACAAGCGTTATGGGAACAAATCCAAAAAACCATCCGTGCTGACCAGGACGTTCTTTTGAGCGGTCTTGACGGGGCGGCGCGGATCTATTTTCTGCATGAACTGATTAACCAGCGGCGAGGCAAGCTATTGTGCATGGTGGCGTCAGAAGAAAAGGCGTATGACCTGGCTAACGATCTAAGACTGTTGCTGGGAGAAAACAAGGTAAATCTTTTCTTGTCCCGTGATTTTATCTTCTTGAAGGAGAACTCATCGCTGACTGAAGTCCAGCGGGTGCTGACCTTGCAGGAACTATTGCTCCATCCGCAGCGGCAGGGTGTTATTATCACCACGCCGGGAGGAATGCTGTATCATATTATGTCGCCCCAGGAAATGCAAGAGCGCACTCTGATACTGGTACCGGGTCAGGATGTTGCTATCGAAGCATTATTGAAACAGTTGGTCGAAAGAGGTTATGAAAGAGTTGATACGGTGACCCGGCCTGGGCAAATGGCTGCCCGGGGAGGATTGGTCGATGTGTTTCCGGCTGGAGACAGGCAGCCCTGCCGGATCGATTTTTTTGGTGATACCATCGACGTAATCAAGCATT
>DAOTHZ010000063.1:0-12036 GCA_035447945.1 Syntrophomonas sp. | reverse complement strand
GCGTCAGGAAGGACGCGGCATCGGGCTGGTCAACAAAATCCGTGCTTACAAACTGCAGGACAATGGACGGGACACCGTCCAGGCCAATCTGGACCTGGGATTCCCCGAAGATCTACGCGACTATGGCATTGGGGCTCAGATACTGGTCGACCTGGGCGTAGGGAAAATGCGGTTGCTGACCAACAATCCAAAGAAAATCAAAGGGTTGGAAGGATATGGACTGGAAGTGGTGGAACGCGTTCCCATCGAGATGGAGATCAAACCGGAAAATGCTCGCTACATGCATACCAAACGTGATAAAATGGGACATCTGCTGTCTGGTAATAAATAATTGGAAAAAAAGAGCTATCACCGATAAGGGTCATTTAAAGGAGGAGTTGTACCGTGGCAAAAATATTGGAAGGCAAACTGATAGGCGAAAACCAACGATTTGGCATTGTAGTTTCCAGATTCAATGAATTTATCACCAACAAGTTATTGTCAGGCTGTATGGATACTTTGATCCGCCATGGGGTTGATCAGGAAAATATTGATATTGCCTGGGTGCCGGGTGCTTTTGAAATGCCGCTGGCAGCGCAGAAAATGGCGGCCAGGGAATACGATGCGGTGATTTGTCTGGGGGCTGTGATCCGGGGGGCAACGCCTCATTTTGAATATGTTTCGGCCGAAGTGACCAAAGGAATTGCCCAGGTGGGATTGAATACCGGCAAGCCCATCATCTATGGTATTATTACAGCGGATACAATCGAACAGGCGATTGAAAGGGCAGGTACCAAGGCAGGCAATAAAGGGGCAGATGCTGCGGTGACCGCCATTGAAATGGTTGATTTACTGAAAAATATCGGCTGATTCAACCCCGACAAAAAGATCCGTACTCAAAAATATTTGAGCAACGGGTCTTTTTTATTTGTAACAATAACATTAATTACCATGCAACCTTTAAAAATTACTCGAAAATAAGAGAATATACTTGCATTTATGTCGCATATGGTCTATCTTTATATTAATAAAATTAATATTGCTGGTTACATTAAGATTATCGCATACGCAGCCGCAAATCCTGTTTATCTGCAGCAACATACATACCACAAGCAGCAAGATTCATTGCAATCAATAAGCCCTAACCGCTCCATTAAAACAACCAGCAATCTTAAATGACATGGTCATTCATACTTCATGATCGTAACAGACCCAGCAAAATTATGGCAGTAGACTTGGCTTAAACATCCTCGGATTTACAGCATTAAAGCAGCAATATTATTCTGTTCAGACGAAATTAAAGATCATGTCAAATAAAAAAAGTGGAAGTTAGTAACTTCCACTTTTTTTGTCAATGTACAAGGGCGCGCTCAGTGTTATTTAAAACGCTGGCACACAGGAACCCTGATAAGTATCTTCAAGGAATTTCTTTACTTCCGGAGACTGCAGCGCAGCACCCAGCTTTTTAATGGTATCTTTGTCCTTGTCTTCCGGTCTGACAGCCAGAATATTGGCAAAAGGTGAATCCTTGGGTTCAATGAAAATGGAATCATTGACTGGATTCAACCCGGCTTCAATCGCATAATTGCTGTTGATCACACAGATATCCAGATCGGCCAGAGATCTAGGCAGCATGGCTGCATCCATCATTTTTATTTCAATTTTCTTGGAATTTTCAATAATATCTTTGTCCGTGGCATTGACCCCTACGCCCTCAGTCAGCTTGATCAAACCGGCTTTTTCCAGTACCATCAGGGCACGACCGCCATTGGTTGCATCATTGGGAATACCAACCTTGGCACCGTCTGCTACTTCGTTGATATCCTTTACTTTTTCGGAATAGACTCCCATTGGCTCATTGTGGACTTTGACTGTCCAAGAGAGTTCAGCATTGTTGTTTTTATTGTAGTCCTCCAGATAGGGAATGTGCTGGAAGAAATTGGCGTCGATTTGTTTGTCTTTCAAAGCCGGATTCAATTGGACATAATCAGTGAAAACCTTGATTTCGAGGTCTACGTTTTCTTTGGCCAGCATTGGTTTGACGATTTCAAGGATTTCCGCATGCGGTTTGGCCGTCGCCCCCACGACGACTTTGGCTGGAGCATCCCCGGCATCCTCAGGCGTTTCCGCATCCTTCTGACCGGAGCAGCCAGCCAGTACCAGAGACATCAGCATAAGACCAGTGAGCAGTACCAATAATTTCTTTTTCACTTATTTACCTCCTCTTATAAATAATTTTATTGCTAAGCTTATCGCCCAGCATCTGAATGAGTTGCACCAAAATAATCAACAAGATTACGGTCACCCACATGATGCCGGTTTGATAACGCTGATAGCCGTAATAGTAGGCCAGGGTGCCTAGTCCGCCGCCGCCGACAATGCCTGCCATGGCGGAATAACCAATCAGATTGATGGTGGTGATGGCCACCCCCAGAATGATGGCAGGAAAGGCTTCCGGGATTAACACCTTGGTAATGATCTGCCAGGTATTGGCGCCCATGGACAAAGCCGCTTCGATCAAGCCCCAGTCGATTTCTTTTAAAGAAGTTTCCACCAGTCGGGCCACGAAAGGAACCGCCGCCAAGGTCAGGGGAACAATGGAGGCTACTGTACCGATGGATGTACCGACGATGATCCGGGTAAGAGGAATCAGTAATATCAGAAATATGATAAAGGGAATAGAACGGGCTGCGTTGACGATACTGCCCAATGTTCGGTTGAGGCCCAGGTTTTCCATGATATGGCCCTTGTCAGTAATGACTAAAATAATGGCCAAGGGAAGCCCCAGGACGTAACTGAAAGCTGTTGAAATGGCGACCATGTAAATCGTTTCCCAGGTCGCCAGGGTGACTTTGTCCAACATCCAGGCATTCTCAGCCAAAATATTGCTGATATTTGACAGGTTGAAACCAGAGATTATTTCCAACAAACTACAACACCTCTATTTCCAGTCCATTATCGCGCAGATAATCAAGCGCCTGACCCATTAAAGCCGGATCGCCGATCAGTTCCAGCGTCAGATTGCCAAAGGGAGTGTCCTTGACCCGATCGATATTGCCATATAAAATATTGGCTTTGATATCATATTTTTGTACCAAGCCGGAAATCACCGGTTCGCCGGCCGAAGCGCCAATAAATGAGGCCCGGATTAATTTGCTGGTCATTTGCTCATTGCCGATAAAAGAAGGATGCAAAAGCTCTTCCGGGATTTCCTTGTTGATGATGGTGTTGATGAAACTCTTGGAAGTGGGGGTGCCGGGATTGGAAAAGATACTGAGAACATCGCCAATCTCCACGATTTTACTGTTGTCAATCACCGCCACCCGGTCACAGGTTTCCTTGATGACATTCATATCATGGGTAATCAACAGGATGGTCAGATTTAATTGGCGATTGATATCCTTCAAAAGTTTCAGGATAGAGCGGGTCGTCTGCGGATCCAATGCCGAAGTGGCTTCGTCTGACAAAAGTATTTTGGGATCGTTGGCCAATGCCCGGGCAATGCCGACTCTTTGTTTTTGTCCGCCGCTTAGCTGTTCAGGATAGACCCGGGCCTTTTCATTGAGGCCGACCAGGTCCAGCAAATCTTGCACGCGTTTGCGGGCTTGCTTGGGAGAAATGCCAGCTATTTCAAGGGGAAACAAAATGTTGTCAAAGACTGTGCGCGATGACAAAAGATTGAACTGCTGAAAGATCATGCCGATCTTTTGCCGTGCTTCCCGCAAATCTTTTTTATCAAGCGTGCTGATATTTTGTCCGTCTACACGAATCGTTCCGGCCGTCGGTTTTTCCAGCATATTGATGCAGCGGATCAACGTGCTTTTGCCTGCTCCACTGAGACCGATAATGCCAAATATCTCACCCTTGTTGACCTGCAGGCTGACATTGTCCAGGGCCAGCACTTCACCGCCGCCGGCATTATAAATTTTGGTTAAACCTTCAATTTGGATCAATCAGAATGCCTCCTAAAAATCATGTTGCTCTGATCAACCGATCTAGTCGGTTTCATGAATGACGACGATTCTTTTAACGACATTGTTTTCAACATGAAAAACGATACATTGTTCTTCGCCATAAATGGCATCAAAGATTTGCGGATTACTTTTATAATAAGAACGCACAAAACCGTGGCCATATTGGGAAAGCACCTGGTCAAAGCTGTCATTTACGGATACCGCGCGGGCAGTGGCCATGCCCGGGCCTAAAATGTCCATTTTATTTAGCAAATTGGTCTTGCGGGTAAAGGTAAATAAAAGTTCCTCGTCAGCAGGCCGGTAAACACCGCTGCGCCCCAGCATATTTCCACCTGGAAACTGTAGGGAGACATCTCCCAAATCGGATTCACCGACGCGCAGTTCCGGGTTCGAGCCGGTAATCACAAAATCACTGGCCAGCAGGGGCGTCAAAGTGTCAGGATAATCGTTGACGGGACGTTGCTGCAAGGCCGTGAATACTACGGCGAACAGAAACACCGTAATAAAAATGGAAGGGACGATAAAACGTTTCCAGGATTTCTGTGACACAATAATTCACATCCTTATTTTGCGATGCTAATCTGATTTTGACAATCCATTATATAATATAACATAAAAGCACCACAAGAGATTAAAAATAAGCTGAAAACCGAGGCCTTTTTACACGAATGTCAAGGAAGTATGGCGATGGAAAGCAAGAGTATTGTGCCCCAATGGGGAGAGAAACGTTACAACAACATCAATGATGATTGGCGCAGGCGCTTTGGCGAAAAAATCGGCAAGGTAACCCTGGACGCCGGTTTTACCTGTCCCAATCGCGATGGCACCCTGTCTGACCAGGGCTGCCGGTTTTGCAGTCCGGCCGGGTCAGGAGATTTTGTCGCCCTGCCGGGTGCAACCCTGGCTCAGCAATACGAACGGGGCCGGGAAGTCATCAGCAATAAATGGCCTGTCCGGAAATATATCGCCTATTTGCAGTCTTTTACCAACACCTATGCACCCGCCGAACGATTACGGGAAATCTATCAATCTGTATTATCTCTGCCGGGCGTCGTCGGACTGGCTATTGCCACGCGACCTGACTGCCTTCCGCAAGCGGTCCTGGATTTGCTGGCGGAAATCAACCAGCAGCATTATCTGCTGCTTGAATTGGGTCTGCAAACCATTCATGACCGCAGCGCCGCTGCCATGAATCTGCAATATAATTTTGCTGATTTTTGCACGGCGCTGGAGCAACTGCAGGTCCGTCAAATCGATGTATGCGCCCATATTATACTGGGCCTGCCCGGAGAGGATCGGCAGGACATGATGGCAACCGCCCAGGCGTTAGCAGAACTGCCCCTGCAAGGCATAAAGATACAGCTTCTCCATCTCTTGCGGGGGACACCTCTGGCAGAGGAGTATGAAGAGCACCCGTTCCCGTTTTTAAGCCAGGCGGAATATGTAGACCTGGTCACCGATATCATCGGCATCCTGCCGCCTTCCCTGGTGATACATCGCCTCACCGGCGACGGCCCCCGCCATTTGTTGCTTGGCCCCCGCTGGAGTCTCAACAAACGTGCTGTCTTAAACGCGATTGACCAGACTTTGGTGCAAAAAAGCAGCTGGCAGGGGAAATTTTACGCGAAAAATTCGCCCAGCGATTCTTGACAGTCTGACATTCGTGTAATATAATCATTCTTGCTGAGACAAACAGCACGCGGTAGTGGCGGAATCGGCAGACGCGCTAGATTCAGGTTCTAGTGGGGGCAACTTCGTGGAGGTTCAAGTCCTCTCTACCGCACCATTGAATTCTCGGGAGGTTGAGGCCTCCCTTTAGTGTTTTCTGAGAGGGTACTGAACAAAGACGGGAATAAGAAAATGTTTCACGTGAAACATTGTTGCAGGAAAAATGCCAGTATAAGTGGATTTGTTTCGCTTGTTTCCGCCGATAAAGGTTGTCATCGTTGCAGAAAACCGCCACGGTTAACCGGTGTATAATAAAAAAGGAGGACAGACTATCTGCCCTCCCTTGCAATTTCGTTTAAATCCAGCCTTTCTAGCGAATATACTTCAGTTTGCGTGCTTCTTCCAGCAGCCAGTCGCGGAAATCAGGATGAGCAATGCGCACCAGATCCTTTACCCGCTGCCGTAAATCGAAACCTTTCAGCCAGGCGACGCCATACTCGGTGACCACGTACTGCACGTCGTTGCGGGTGGTGGTGACCATGGCCCCCGGGGTTAGGGTCGGCACGATACTGGAATGCTTGACTCCGTTTTTATCTGTATACGTGGAGTACAGAGCCAGGAATGCCTGTCCGCCATTGGAGCGCCAGGTTCCTTCGGTGAAATCCATTTGTCCGCCGGCACCGGAATATTGACGGGTGCCGATTGCTTCGGAAGCGCATTGCCCGCTGAGATCAACTTCCAGGGTAGCATTAATGGAAACCACATTATCGTTTTTGGCAATATTATACGGATCATTGATCCACTCCGAGTCATACAGCTCGACCATGGGATTATCAGCCATAAAATCATACAGACGTTTGGTACCCATGGCAAAACAGGCAGCCCACTTGCGCGGCAGCAATTTTTTGCGGGCACCGGTGATGGCACCGGCTTCATAAAGGTCAACCATCGTATCACACAGCATCTCGGTGTGGATGCCCAGGTCTTTTTTATGGGTCAAATACTTGGCCACCGCATTGGGCATTCCGCCGATGCCCAACTGCAGGCAGGCGCCGTCCGGTACTCTTTCGGCGATATACTGTCCGATTAATTCATCCTGTTCGGTGATGGGAATGGGCGGCAGTTCAAATAAAGGCACATCATTTTCAACTATGGCTGCCAGCTCTGAAATATGGAAATGGTTATTGCCAAACGTTTTGGGCATATATTGATTGACTTCCGCCAAAATCTTACAACCGGGATTGCGGCGAATAAAACCATAAATATATTCCGGGTTGGTTCCGGTGCTGAAATAACCATGTTTATCCATGGCTGAGACAGTGATCAGGCCTGCATGCAATCCCACCCGGGCGGTCATTAAAGGGCCGTCCTGGAGACGATGGGGGACATAGGAATAACTCCCCTGATCGAGGAAATAGCGTTCCAGCGGACCGGCATACATCGTATCCAGGGTATTGTTGTTCTGGTAGCATTGCTCGATAATTTCCGGGTTATGTAAAGAAGACATTCTGACTGACAATGAAAACAAAAAACGGGCATCCTTGATTGCGCCGCTGGCCATCCGCCGCACCAACGCATCCACGATTTGCGTCGGCTGACCGTTAATGGAAGCGGAAGCAATCAAATCACCATTTGCGATTACTTTGACAGCGTCTTCCGCAGACATTAGTTTACGTTTGTACATTTCCTGCTATTTACTCTCCATCCCAATCTCCTCCCTTTAAACAAACACTATTCAAAAATCTTCTCGCTTTCAGCAAAGGCATTGAGTGCATCCATCTCACTGTCACGTTTTTCACCGGAAGCTAATTCGGCCAGTCTTTCCCGGTAATGTTCATGCTGAATGATTAAACTCATAATTTCGTTGGTTCCGACCCAGATCATCGCCAGACGCAGATCCCGCACAATTTTCTCAATAGGATAGACATCCGTATAGCCAATCCCGCCCATCACCTGCATGGCCAGATTGGCAACGTCCCAACACTGTTCGGTCACGAATTTTTTTGATTCCGATGCCATGCGGCGGCAGCGGTTGGGTTTAACTTTGCCGGAGTCGATCGCCAACGCTGTCGTATAAATCATGGCCCGCGCACTGTCCAATTTAATCACCATTTCCGCGATTTTAAAACTGACCCCTTCGAAATTTTTAATCTGGGTCCCAAAAGCCTTGCGTTTGGTACTGTAATCCGTTGCAATATCCAAGGCCGGTCGGGCGGCGCCAATCGTCATGGCAGCTGTGCCAAACCTTTCCGGGATCATCATCTGGTTAAAGACCGTGCCCGCGCCGTTGACTTCACCAATAACATTTTCCTGCGGCACCCGGACATTATCGAAAACCACTCGGGCGGTTCCGCCGCCGCGCGAACCCATGAGATTATACAGATACTCGGTTTGTACGCCCATGTCCCGTTCCACCATAAAACAAGTCATTGATTTGGCCGAAGGCGCTTCCAGATCGGTCTTGGCATAGACCAGAAAATAATCTGCTCCTTCGCCGCCGACAATAAATCTTTTTTGTCCGTTCAAAATAAAATCCGAACCGTCTTTCCGGGCGATGGTCGTTGCGCCGAAAAAATCTGAACCGCCCCGTGGCTCGGTCAGACATTCGGCAGCGTATTTATCTCCTTTGCAGATGGGCGGCAGGTATTTTTTCTTTTGCTCCTCGGTGCCAAAATGAACCAGGGCTTCGGTGACCACATCACCGGTCACGCCCCAGGCACAGCCAAAAATATAACCAGGGACACAGACCTCTTCCGCCACGATGATGTCATCCTGCCATTGCCCCCCACGTCCGCCATATTCCACCGGTACCCTGATCCCGATTAAATTGCGCCGCCCGGCCTCGATCATAAATTCTTTGGGATACTTGATCTTGTCGGCATCCATATCCAGGATATATTCGCGGGGAATCCATTTAATGAGATCTCTGGTTTCATCCCGCAGTTTGATTTGCTGCGGCGTCATTAAATAATCAAACATGTCTCATCACTCTCCTTGCTGTTTTTATTACGCATTGTTATAAAAAATCCTCTTTTGGCCTGAAAAATCACAATATTTTATAAAAAATATCAGAAAATTCTGACAAAAACTCGACAAAATATTTGCTGCCTGTCATAATAATAGAAGAAGGCTGTAGTTCCAAAGACAAAGGCAGTAGTTGCTTGTTTCATCCGATGAAATACGATCGGGAAAGAGAGGAGGATGATCGATGATAATCACGACCAGCCAAACCGTCCAAAACAGATCCATTCTCAATTATCTTGGTCTGGTTTCCGGTGAATCGATCCTTGGACCCAAGTTTATGGAAACCGTTTTAAACGGAGTAAGCAGTCCCCAAGGATGTACCGGAGCCTGCAAACCTGCTGTTGAAGAAGCTCGTCAGGCAGCCCTTGAAGAAATGAAGAATAAGGCTGTTGAACTTGGTGCAGAAGCAATCATCGCAGTTGATATTGATTATGTAGAACTGAAAGACCAAATGCTTTTGATTGCCGTCAGCGGAACCGCAGTAAAACTGGTTGAATACAGAGATTGATACAATCGTTGTTGAAGACTGCCGCTACGGCAGTCTTTTTTTGTGAACCGCAGCGATCTGTCGATGGATGATTTTGAAGCAGCCGCAGCAGAAAAAAACAAAGAGCTGTTAATCATCAAAGCGCAGATCGTATTAGCCAATCTGCAGCAAATTGAAAAGTCCCTGGCAAAATCAATGAATATGCAATAAAAAAAGCCAGAAATGTTTCACGTGAAACATTTCTGGCTTTTTTTCTAATTTAATCAGGCCCAGAGCAAAGTAAGGATAGCGGCTACGAAGGTAAAGGCAAGGGCAATGGGAATGACTATTTTAATGACCTTGGACTCAACCCCAATACTGTCAATGGTAGCTGCCGCATTTTGCAGCTTGGCCGGAGAAATCACACTGGCCAGACCGCCAGCGATTGCAGTACCAGCGGTTACCACCAACGGATTGACTTTTAGCAATTCAGAAGTCAGCATATTGTATTTGGTGAACAGCGCAATGGTCGAGGCTTCGCTGCCGCTCACGAATCCGCCCAGCAAGCCCAGGAAAGCAGCCGCGGCGGGGTAGAGGCTGTGGAAAAAGTTGGCTGAACTAACCGACAAGACTGAGATCATGTTATTCTCTGCCACCGACAAGCTCCATCCTTGCGGGGTGGCAGCAAAACCGGAGTAGGTCATCACATAGGCAATGGCAAAAAAGATGGCGGCCGAGAAAGTGGGACGGGGTGCGCGCTTCCACCACTTTTGCATAATCTCTTGCCATTGGGCCTTGCTGGGTTTGATAAAAGGAACCGCCAGCAATGTACTGACAATGACCCAGGTATAAGCGTTCCACAGCATTCTGGTGTTAATCGGCTTGCCGCCCGGGATAATGTTCAGCGGCATGGCCAGATCTTTAAAGAGGAGATTAAAGAGCGGTTGCCAAAAATTAATCACCAGACAGGCGCCGATGAGAATCAGCCAGGGAGACAGCGCTTTGACCAGAGACATGTTGCGCTCGACGGCTTTTTCCTGTTCAGTAACACAAGAGCGATCCAACAAAGGTTTGCCCTTGAGTTTCAAGTATACAATCATGACCAGCACGGTTGCCATCCCGGCAATAACACCGGTCAGGACGATGCCTTTGCCGATATGGGCGACCAGCATGGCGGTTAACCCCATGGTAAGCCCGGCAATCAGGCAGGGGACGATGCCTTCCCTGACCTTGCTCCAGCCACCGATAATCAAAAGCATGCCAAAGCCTATCATGGTGGAGATGATCGGCATAAACTGCGAAAAAACCAACGCCGAATCATTTAAAGAGGTGCCGGTTAAATCAGCAAACACCACCAGCGGAGCGCCCAGCAGGGCATACGTACAAAGCGAATCAAAACCAATCGCAGGAAGAGCCACTGCCACAAAAGTTGAGTAGCCCAGCGCGAGCATAATCGGGGGAAGAATTGATACCGGGGTGGCGCCCACCGATACCAGCAGCGTACCGATACCCATATTAATAATCATGACTTGCACGACCTGATCGTTCTTCGCCAGGGTTTTTACAAAAACCACGATTCTTTTTAACGCACCGGTGGCTTCAAGAAAGGTAATTTGAAAAATCGATGTCAAAACCATCAAGGAAACAGGAAATGATGCTACAATGCCTGCCAAACTGGCCGTCAGGCCGACTTGCAGCGAGGTGTGAAAGAAAAGAAATGCAATCGCAACCGCTAAAATCCATCCGATAAAACCACTGAGGTCTGCTGACCATTTTACCCAAACCAGTAAAATCAGCACAACCATGACCGGCACAAGGGTTAAAAAAACACTCACCGAAACCATCCTCCCATTCTACATATAAAATTATTTTGAGCCGTAACGTGCCTGTCAATGAAACGCCACACTACAATCCTACAGGGGAAATGTTCATTCACTGCACATTTCTAATATCGTATCATAAATGCATCAATTTTGGCTATTAAATTATTAGATCAAGGGACTAAACAAACAAAATCCGGGAAAAATACAGCGCAACAATTATGATTTGGTACGCATCAGTTTGGCCAGCCAACCGGACCTTTTATCATTAGTTTCGGCGCGCAGCACCTCCAGCAGTTCATCCCAGCGGGCAGAATTCTGTTTATCCATTGTACGCTGGCTCTTTTCCAGGGCGTCCAGTTTTTGCTGCATAACGCGGTTTTGTTCGAGAATTTCTTCATTTTGCTGCAGGATGTTGCGGGTTACATCGACGATTTCCACAAAATCAGCAGCAGAATAAACCTGAGGGACCTGATTATCCTTTTGACCGGACTCATTCAAATTATCCAGCGCCAGTTTAATAGCGGTGGTATTCAGCCCTTTTTCATTTTTTAACTGCAAGATTAATCGCAAGGTATCCAAATCAGCATCCGTATAGAGCCGTTCACCCCGCTCATCTCTTTTAATTTTGAGCTTCAGGCTGCTTTCCAGATAACGCAGGGTATATGGTTCAATTTTCAGGATTTCCGAGACTTCACCAATTTTATAGTAAATTTCCTTCATGATGGAACCTTTCCTCTCCCGGCTTCATAAATTGTTATTAGCCCGGTCAAAAGTGAACAGAACAATCTGCAGCCGCTTTTTCAGCTTCACAAACAGGAATCAAGCCAGCGTATTAACCCAGGAATTTATGAACCTCATTGACAAACTCATTGACAGGCAAAACTTTCCCCTCTTTTTTGCTCATCATATACATGAAACCTGTTAGTATTTATATATGAGCAAAGCCGTCCATACATGATTGGACGGCTTTTTTTTATGGCTTGAAACGTTTGGCCAATCAGCTCGGTAATTGTTTTTGTGCTTATCAAATCATTTGATTTTCATATGCAAAAAAACCACCTCTCACGAGATGGTTTTTTATCAATATATATTTATGACAATT
>DAOTHZ010000062.1:0-12592 GCA_035447945.1 Syntrophomonas sp. | reverse complement strand
AGCGGGCCGCCGTCATTGGAAAGACCGCTCATGTACCCATCCAGCGTGTTCTTAATAACATAGGGATAGGCATTCACGCCATAGGCAACCAACACCGGATAACCGGTTCCCCTTAAATCCTCGGCATCGTTGCTGACATAGGTCCCGTCATTCAGGTCAGCCGGGTTCTTTTCATAGTAGCCAAACAGATTGGGATTGGATACCTGCTCGATGGTAAATTTGTCGAAATCCTTATAGTTGTCAGTAGCCGTGAACGATACAAGTGTATCCTTGGCCTCCCCGAGGGCAGTATCAGCTGTTAAACCTGACTTCTGCAGCAGTTTCCAGAGCTGCACCCCTTCGTATTCATTGACATACCAGTAACTGCTGTTGGCCAAACTGTATTCATCCCGGTATCCCATGCCGTCAGCCATTGGTTTACCTTCTGTATCATAAGCTACCATGGCTTCCAGCTGATCCACCGTATAGTTCACTTCCCGGCCGATCTTGTCGCCGGTCACGGTTAAAACATATTGGGAATTCTCGGCTGTATTGTAAGGGGCAACATTATGCTTGTATCCGGGAGCAATCTGCTCAGCCACATAAATATAAGCCACATTGCCGAATTCCGTATAATGCGGGTTGGGGTCAGCAGCAAAAACGGATTTGTCATAAACGAGCTTAATCGGACCGTCATCATTGTCCAGTGTATCCTTTATCCCCGTCGCTCCATCATACACAAAGGGAGCACTGGTTGCATTATCCGTTGTACCGGAACCATAAGCGATAATGATTGGTTTGCCGGCATCATCAGCTGCCGCTATTTCATCCAGGGTAAATTCAGCAATCGTCTGGCGCACCCGGTTCTTCAGCAAGACTTTAAAAGCATTGGCGGTCTTGTGAATACCATTGTCGCCACTGGTCATGTTGTTGACGATATAGGATAGTTTGATACCTTCGTACTGCAGCGTCCAGTCGGTTCCACTCCGCTTGTCGGTGTAGGTCCCCCGGTGAGCACCAGCATTCTGACCCTCCAATTCCCTGATGGGCAGGGGGACGCTTTTCGTTACCCCGGGGCCTTCTATGGTCAGGGTAGCGCCAGTAATGGCGTCGATATCATAGGGTCCGTCCTGCCCGCTGATTCCTCCATTGGTGATGTGGCGGTAAGGACTGGTCGCAAAATCAATTCCTGAAGCAGGAGTAACGGTGATGCTGTCGATCATTTGAGCCGGCTTCTGGCCGTCGCCATATAGAGTAAAATAACCGTGGATGCTGGCATTCTTTTTTGCAGTTGAATAAATGCCTGCCAGATCATCAATACTGGTGCCTTTTTCATAAGCCAGCATGTAGTTATTGGCAATCGCATCCCCCAAGATAACTGTGGCGCTTGACATATCATAACCGTCAGCAGCGGTAAAACTGACTGAATCATTTTCACCATAACCATTCAATAAAACGGACAGCGGCACACCGCGAACATAATCAGTCTTGTCGCCGCCTGAGGATGAATATGTATAGCTGCGATCAGCACGCTCCATCATCAGGATTTCATTTCTAGTCATGGACACACCATCAATCGTGATCGGGGTTGACGTCACTGCAGGACCAACCAGCAGCTTTTTGACGGTCTTGTTAAAGAGAGGGTGATTCTGTTCCCATACATTCTGCTGACCAACCATCAACAGCAATGGCTTTTCATCTGCGTTCAATGCTGCTGTAGTGGTCGGAATTGTTTCCGGGAATCCTCGGTCGCCGCCTCGTTCCCAAGCTAGAATGGTCTTGGCCAGCGAGCCTCCGTTCGCTGCAGCAGCTTCGTTGCTGTAGGTGTATTGGCTTTCGCCATCCAATCCCACGGTCAGATCTTTCAGATTGGAATAATAATATCTATCTACACTCAACGCCGGGGTTTTTAACGGTTTGCCTTTGGTAGCTGACTGGCCGGTTTTGGCAGGATCAAATCTGACTGTATATCCGTCCGCAGCCACTACATCAATTTCATAATTTGCATAATCGGCAGATGCAACATTTGACTCTTGCAACAGCTTCTCCAGAGAGATACCCTTGCCCAGGAAGATGCTGCTAGTGGGGGTGGTGTTGATGGCTGAATAGAGCTGGGTGATCTCCTCCAAATCCTGCAGCTCCTCCATGGTATACGATTTTTCATTGCTGATGTTGTCAGCCGTATAGGTGCTGTCGGCAATAATCCCCTGACCACTGAGTACCACGACCGGCTGTACGGTTTTGCCAGCAAAGGCATCGGCGGCGGCAGCGTTCATGCCCGGATAAAATGGCACCACCGAGGCCATCAAGGCAACCGCCAGAATCATTGCTATGATCTGCCGCGGAAATCTGCCCGTTTTTTTCTGCGAGCCTGGTTGCTTGTTCATCCTTCCACTCCTTTTCTTTCTATCATTTGATTTTATCTATCCTCTATCAAAGGGCATCAGGTCTGAAGAATCAGCCTTCCCTGGGGAAAAAAGAAAAACCATTAAACTAATCTTCCGCCAAATATTCATTCAAGTTTTGAGTCGTATAGATTTTCCCATCTCTGGTAATAATCAGAGCCGCTTCAACTTCCTCCAGCCTTTCCGCCAGTTTAATCCCCTCCAACGGTCCTTTGACAAAGAGCGTTGTGGAAAGGATATCGGCCAGCGTAGCCGATTGCATGATGACCGTCGTACCAGCACTGGCCCGCGCCGGAGTTCCGCTGGCCGGATCGAGGATGTGATGGTAGCGCACCCCGTCCTTTTCAAAATAACGCTGGTAATCGCCGGAAGAGACCAAGGCCGTATCACGCCCTTGCAGCACGGTTTTAATTCCCTGAGGATTTTGAGGATCCTGTACCCCTACCTTCCATGGTGTACCGTCGGCCCGCCTTCCCAGGGCATAAACATTGCCTCCGGCATTAATCAGAGCGTTATCAATGCCCAATTCTTCTAAAGCTGCCACCGCTTTATCGGTGGCATAACCTTTGGCCACACCGCCCAGGTCCATGACCATGCCCTGTTCCGGCAGATAGATGGTTGAATTGGCTTTGTCGAGCACAATCTGATGGTAATCTGTCTTGGTCAACGCTGCCTCCAGAGCTTCTTGCGATGGGACAGTCGGATGATCCGAACCGAATCCCCATAAATCCATGACATCGCCAATCAGAATATTAAAAGCTCCCTCGCTCTGGTCCGACCATTGGAGCGAAGTATCCACCATGGTAAAAACGTCCGCACTGACTTTTATCGGAGCTACTCCGGCGCTGCGATTTACCGCAGTAATTTCCGAATCCTGCGCAAATCGGTTGGTCAGCCGGTCGATCTCCATAAAAGCAGCCTGGACTGCATCCAATGCCTTTGCCGCCTGTTCCTCATCCGCTGACAGGACCTGGCAGGTAATATAGGTATCCATGGCAAAAAAATCCCGGTCGTATTTTACCTGTTCCTGCTTTGTACAGCCGGACAGAACAATCACCAGCAACATTAGAAAAATAACAATGATAGATCGTAACCTTGGCATGCTCAATCCCTCCCGTTTTGGGCAATAAAAAACAGGCGATGAACGCCCGTTATCAGAAAGTATGCAAATGTATTGCGCGATTCCTTTCCAAAACGGGAGGCACAGCCGTTTCCAGCCGTACCCATTGGTTCATTGTCATGGTCCAAAGGACGTTAGAGCAATAAACTCGGAATACTAAGGCATTTATTCATTTTTAAATCAAACACATTATTACTTTATTAAAAGATATTCTTCACCGGATAATTCCGTTTACTATATATTTCTATCATTTGTTTTGATTTTCCTGTTTTTTTCCGCGGAAAAATAAAATTTTTATCTCTTTTGCATAAAGATGTCGGTTGACGATGAAATGCACAACAATGGCAATCCCCATCACCAAGCCGCTGAGCGCATGAATATCGTTTAAAAACCCCCGGGTAAAACACAGCCACATACCGTATTGCAGAAAATACAAAATTGCTCCGGTACTCAGGGAGAACAGCGCGGAAACAATCAATATGGTGGAAATAATGGCTTTGAATCGGCTGATCTTCATACCTTACTCCAATACAACTTCAATCATATAATTGGTAAAACGCTGTCCGAACACATCATCCAGGACGACCACCCGCATGGCGCCTTGCTTGCCTGGCTTGGTCAGTAGCGGCTGACCGTTGTCTTCGTACATCAAATAGACAGCGTTCTCCGCCAGCACTTCCTCCATGGTAATGTTGGACATGTAATCATCGACGCCCACCGGCTGCACCGCCTGGTATTTCTGCAGCAGCTCCGGGTCAACGGCTGCGATAACATTGGCCAGCAGGGTTCCCTTGAATTTATGCGAAGTGGTGCCGGAGGTGGAATGAATGCTCATGGTGCGGGTAACGCTGGGCATGGCTTTGATTTGTTCCAGGCTGACTTCCCCCAATACCACCCCATAGGCGCGAATGGCCAGTGAACCGGTTTCTTCCGGACCCTCGCCTTCCTCTTTTTCAAACTTGACCATGTAGGGAACGGCGGGAGCTGTTTGCCCGAGCTCCGCTTCCCGGTATACGCCCAGACAGGCATTGACCCCGTTGGTGATTCCTTCGGTGGTCACCGTGGCGCCGGTAATGATAATAATTTCATTGTCGTGCACCGCGTCCAGATGGACCGGTTGCAGATAAGGATCATTCTGCTTGCCGGCAAAGCGCTCGGTAAACCAGCGGTTGTTCATGTCCCGCACATAGTGCTCAGTCTCCTGGTGCCGGACGATCTTCATGCCGGCCGTAATACCGCTTTCCCGATCTATAATGACCGCCAGCTCGACCGGTCCGTTGTAGGCGACCGGTTTACTGACAAAAGCATAATCCCCCGCAGGCGTGGTGAAAACTTTTTTGACCGCTTGGAATTTTTCCTGCCGTTCGCCGGTCATGACTTCCTGGGTGAGAATCTTGAAATCCTTGCTTGTGTATTGCTGCGAGAGGATATCATTAAAGGCTGCCAGCTCGGCTTCCGTCGGCTCTGCGGGTTCCCCACATCCGGACAGCCAAACGCCCAATATAACAATCATCAGCGCCATCAATTTTTTAATAGGCATAGGTCAGGACCTCACTGTCATGTTTCCCGTAGCCAATCACTTTTACCTTCAAAGTCCCGGAACCACTGACCGGGATGGGCTTGATCAGATCGGGCTGAAAATAGGTGGTGCTGGGGTTATATACCTGACTAAATTCGTCGGGTTGGCTGCCGTCGAGGGTATAATACAGTTTGACCTGATCAAGGTTTTCATGTTGCAAGCTGATCTTCCCGTCTATCAAAGATGCAGCCGCCTTGGCCCAGCGGCCGTTGTCCTGGGAGGAAACTGTAATCTTGGCCACCATTTGTACGGAAACCGCCGTATTGACATCATTCAAGCCACGCTGGCCGACGGTCAGACGCAGTTCTTCTTCCTTGGCTTTGTTCATCTCCTGGCCTTCGGCAGAAGCCCAAGCCAGCATGGGTTTAACTTCCGCTGCATTGGCAATGCTGGCAGATTTCAGTCCCGGATAGCGATACCTTTTTCCCAGCAATTGATCGCGGGTCAGGGTAACTTTGTAGCCGTCACTGGCTTCAACCAGAAAGCTGCTGGCGGTGCTCTTAAGCCCAGCCTGTCCCAGCAGATACGCCAGATCGATCCCCTTGGCCACGGTGAATTTACGGGTGGGATAATTGTTGACAATGGAATAAGTCTGTTCGATATAGCCGGATTTCATCTTCTTTAAATCATCCAGGGAAAGATAGACCGGTTTTTTAATACCGTCACCGCTGATGGTCAGGATGGTATCGGCCGCAGACTTTTCTGGCAGAGAAAAACTGGTCTGGCCGTTGTTTGATGGTGCCCCCGGCTGTTCTCCAGCGGTTTCGTCATTCCCTGTCCGGGTGGTCTCTGCTTGAGCATCCGGCTTTTCTACCAGTCTGATTCGCAGCAGATCGGCAACGTTTTCATAGCCGGTGGATTTTTCCCAAACCACGCCGGCACTGCCGTCCGGGCGTTGCACCAGGATGCCCCGGCTCAGATCCTGCCCGGACACGGTGATCTTTTCCCCTTTGGTACCCAGAATATCAAAGGTTTCTGATTTTACTTTTTTCATTTCGGTTTCATATAAAACTTCCTCCAGGGTGATGCCTTTTTGTCCGTCAATCACCCGGGTGTCCATGTATTCCATCATCTTGTCGGGGAAAATTGCCGCGTCCGCATTGGTCGATACCCAGGCGATATTCTGCACGTTCATCCCCAGCTTGATATAAGGCGATACATTGGTGGGCGCGTCTTTCCCCTCCACCTTGAGGTAATATCTCGACTTGACCATGTTCAGGACTTCATTTTTCTTGAAACCGTCGGCTGATTTCATGGTAAAAAAGGCTTTGCTGTCGACGTGATCGAGCCGGGAGAAGATCTGCTCGAGATCAATGGCGTCGTCCTTGCTGCCGTAATACTCGTATGGATAGGGTTCGATTCCCTGGGCCAGATAGTTAAAAACCCATACCGAAGTAATGGCCTTCTCGGGAATCTGTTTATAGAGGATGATTTTTTCAATCCGCTTTACCCAATAAGGTCCGAATTGACCTTGCACCGCCAGACGGGCGGGGGCATTATCCTCATCCAATTTGGCCTGGCCGTCAATGGCGACGGCCACCATCAAATCAGGGGTCGCATCGATAATTTCCCTGGAGAGCAGGCAGTAATAACCGTCGCTGCCCAATACACCAATGCCGGCATAATCCTTGAGGTTCCCGCCCAGTTGCTTGATCACATCCGTCAGATAGGGACCCGACATTTTGAATTCTTCAAACAGTCCGGTGGTTCTTTTGTAGCTGGCATCCAGCTCGTGCTGAGGCAATTTGCGCAGTTCCGCCACCGAAATCTCGGAGATGGAAACATCCGCCTTTCCGCTTGGATTCAATCCTTCGATGGCAATGGCCCGGGCTTCATATTGCGGATCACCGCTGTCCTTGCTGCCGCATCCGGCCAGGATGAGAACCATGAAAAGCATCAAAAATGCTGCCATCATTGCCTTGCTTTTCGATAAATGCTGCATGCCGTGCCTCCTGTTTTGTATTATTGTACTTCAAAGGTAAAACTGCTGATTGCACTGTTTTGTTTGCCATAGCCGGACACCAGTACCTTGATGATCGTATCCTCCCTGACGGGGATGGGAAGATTGAGCTCCGGCTGATAGGTGCTGGGATTATACATCGGTGAAAGCTCTGTGGGATCAGTTCCGTCCAGTGTATAATGCAGCTTGACCAGACCTGAAAACTTGTGCTGCAGCTTGACTGATTCTCCGGCGGCTATCCTGCCTTCTGTCGGAAAGGTGGTGGCCGCTTCCCATTGGCCCGGATCCCGGCTGGATACAATGATTTCTGCTACATTGACCACAAAAGCCGGATTGGTATGTTCCAGAAGATTGCGCTGGCCAATGATCAGACAGGGTGCATCCGCTGCCGCTGCCCCCATATCGGCAGAGCCTTCCTTGTATTCATAGGCAATCACCGGCTCGACCGGTTGGGCGCCTTCCGGCGAGCCTTCTTTGACCCGGGGATAATAATAGTGGGGAGTATCCAGCAATTGCTCCCGGGTAAAACTCATTTCATAGCCATCATCCGAACGAAAAGTAATCGCCCGGGCAGTATCCAGCACCCCGGCAGCCTGCAGGATGCTGCGCACGGTTAGGCCGCGGACGGCATAGAACCTGGCCGTGGGCCAATTGTTGATGGTGGAGTAGACATGCTGAAAGCCGGCCTCTGGCTGGGCCGCCAGTTCTGCCAGGGTAAATTTCTTTTCTCCCTGAATGCCATCCCCCTTTATGGTGATGGTCCAATCCTGCTGCTCCGCAGAGATGTCGGGTGCCCCGGTAAAATCGAGGACCTGACCGCTGCGATCCATGGTTTTGATGGTAATACCTTGGGCATCGACCGAAATAATGGAATAGACCGGCTTGCCCCCCACGCTGCAGGCAATGTAATCATAAGCTCCGGGGGAATACTGTTTGCCGCCCGAATAGCCCATCAGGTAGACAATGCCGTTTTCACTGCGCTGTCCGTCTCGCAGCGGATGCGTGCGCATATAGACGTGCTGATGCCCGCCCAGCACCAAGTCAACTCCGCCCCTTTCCATAACGGGAACAAAGTTTTTGCGGATGACCTCGGCCCGCTGGCTGTCTTTGGGGATTTCGATCGCCGGATAAGCGGGATGATGAAACATAACGATCTTGTAGGTTTTATCCGTTTGGGACAGGTCTTGTTCCAACCATTTGATATCCTCCTGGTTGGCTGCCCCCATCACATTGCTGTCCATAACGGTAAAATGAGCATCCCCGTAATCGAAGGAGTAAAACGCTTCCTGCCGGCCTTCGGGGCCGTTTTCCGGCAACGCAAAAATCGTTTTGAACAGAGCGGTATTGTCATGGTTGCCCATGGCAGGATAGATAGGCAGCTTTTTCCGTACCGGCTCGGCTGCGGCCAGGAAACGATCCCATTCCGCCTGACTGCTGCCGTCGTTAACCAAATCTCCGCCGATCATAACAAAAGCCGGACGGCTCTCGTCAGCAGCAGCCTGGCTCAGCATTTGCCCCCAAATCGAATAGTCACCGGTCTCCGGATCAGCCTGGGAATCTCCCATATAAATAAAGGAAAAGCTCTCTTGCCCCTTATTACCTTCAAATACTTCCCTTACAGAACATCCGGTACACCACAAGCTTGACAAAATGGCTGCAATCAATAACAACCCAACAAAATACTTCCCATATTGTTTCATTATTTCTACCCCGCCCGGTTATAATGATGATGTTTCAAACATCCATGCTTGCTTTATCACTCTTATCATAATCTGTTTACACCAAACTGTCACCTGATGACAGGCAACATTTCTTCCAGTATTTCCGCGGCTGCTTTCACGTAATTGGTGCAGCGCAGGACAAACAAATCCTCACGTCTGGCTTTCTGACGGCCCTCGGCTGTACTCAAATCGGCTCCTAGCAAATCACGGCAGACGGTTGAGCCGATGCGATTATGGAAACGCTGCAGAAATTCTTGACCCAGTTCATAGATTACCTCATTATGCTCTTTGCCTGGTGTCGCCACACGCGTCAAACCAATTACCATCAAAGCACCGCTTAAAGCTCCGCAGAGTTCACCGCTGCGGGCTATGCCGCCGCCAAAAGCCGCCGCCGTTTTTATCGCGATTTCCGGCGGCAATCCCAGCTCAGGTCCAAAACTCAAGACAATGGCCTGGGAGCATGATCCACTGTCAGCAAAATATCGCAATGCATCATCAATCTTACTCATAGGGTCCCTCTCTTATAAAACAATAACGGCGCAGCATTATCCGCGCATGAAAACGACCGCAATAACGACGGCCCCAAGTGCAAAGCGATACCATGCGAAAGGCAAATAGCTTTTGCTCTGCACATACCTGAGCAGCACATAGATGCTGGCCAGGCCGACGATCGCCGAAACGATCATGCCGACCACAAAGTTTACATTGATCATGGCGGGGTTGGCCATTACATCCGGCATTTTCACCAGCGCAGCGCCGAAGATGATAGGCGTGGATAGCAAGAAAGAGAAGCGGGCTGCGCTCTCCCTGGTCAAGCCGGCCAACAATCCTACCGTAATAGTGATCCCCGAACGGGATACTCCCGGTATAATCGCCAGCGCCTGGGAAACTCCGATCCACATGGCAGTAGAGAAGGTAATATGGTCAATATCATTGTTTTTGCGGCTCTTTTGATCTGCCCAATAGAGAATTACCCCCATAACAATCAACATGACCGCGATCAGCAGCGGGGTTCTGAATACCGTTTCAGCATAGCTTTCCAGCAAGAATCCAATTACCCCTCCAGGGATACAGGCCGCTACCAGATACCAGAAAAGTCGTCCGTCACTGCTTTTCACCTTGGTCAGCCCGGCACTGATCAGATTGAGCCAATCCTTCCAGAAGTAAATAATCACTGCAAACAGAGTTCCCAAGTGCAGTGCCACGTCAAAAGTCAAACCCGGATCATGCCAATCAAACAGCCACGGCACCAGCACCAGATGCGCAGAGCTCGATATAGGCAGAAATTCTCCCAATCCCTGGACCAAACCCATGATAATCGACTGAAATAAAGTCAAGTTAACCTACCTCCCATTATGTACTTTCATATTAAACACTATTATATTCATAAACGCCAGTAAAAACATGTTTTTCATGGATTCTTAAGGAGATATTAAGAATATGTTAATTCCTGAAGGAATCAGCAGGATGGCCCTTTAGCTTATTCACAGAACAGCCCGCAGATAAAGCTGCGAAGATCATCGCCCGGTTAATTTACCAGGTTTTTCCCCTTGCCAAACCTAAATTTATTACATATAATACGATTAAGGTGGCGGAGAAAATAAACAGTTTATTTGGTTCGTCGGTTTCAAATCCACTGAAAAAAGAATATACAGTTGAGACCCAGGTATTTCAAAGTTCAAATCATCAGTTAAACAAATGGTTATCCGGATAAGTTAATTCTTTAAACACCCAGGTAAAACAAGGTAAAGATAACAGGTGGTAGGTTCGGTTTCTAGCCAATCAAGAAAGGTTAAAAGGTTATTGGTCTTTTGTTAAAAGAATCCCTTTTCTTTCTCCGCCACCCCTAATAAATTTAAAGAGGCTGTCCTTAACGGATAGCCTCTTTATTTTGTCATCCACACATTTATTGACGAGTTTCTGCCTCCCAAATTTCTCATCCATGATTCGCTTATCCTGCACCTGTAAATGATGCTGCCGCTTTTTTATCGATCTGCCTCAGTTGGTGTTCCGTGTGAAGCATACTGACGTTGATCGAAAAAATATCGCCGGTGGTGATCAGATAATCAAGCAGCATAAACAGGCTGGTAGCCATCGCCAGTCCTTCCAGCGGTATGCCAAAGCGTTTAAACATAATGGTAAAAAGAAAGGTTCCCATTCCCAGCGTCGGCGGAACCGCAATTGCCATAATGGTCACCAGCAAAATCATGGACACTACATCCGCTGAACTGAAAGCAACCCCATAAAAATGACCCATGAACAAGGTCATCAGGAACAAGGTCACCACCACAAATGGCTTGGCAAAAAGAGCACCCATCGGAATGGAAAAGTTGACCAGATAGTCACGGATGCCTTGTTTGGCTATGGCAGTCATGGTATGAGGCGCCAATGTGGCGCTGGAGCTGGCGGTGGAAAAAGCAATCATCAGCACCGGGGCGATGGTTTGCAGATATTTAAAAGGATTTTGCTTTTCAATCACAACCACGCTTAACAAGCCAATGATGATTAGAATCAAAAAGCACAGGCAAATGACTGCCACCGCCCCGATTGAGTCAAGCAAGGCCTTGCCGTCACCGGATAACAGCATGTTGAATATGCAAATAAAGATCACCCAGGGCATCAACGAGCAAATAGCATCCAACAAGGTTGATAAAATTAAATTGGACTCGGTTATCACAGAAGTAATGACAGGAAAGCGGCCTTTATAGATCAGCATGGTAATACCGGTCAGAACAGCCAGAAAGATAGTTTGCAAAGTATTCCCCTCGAGAAAAGATTTAAAAATGTTGGAAGGTACCATATCAAACACCATCGCCGTGATTTGAGTCCAGATGCCTGCGCCCCCCACGCCAGCAGCACCAGCACTTTGCAGCGGAAAAAAGAGTAATCCAGCCTCTACTGAAATGGTAGCCGCCAAAACGGTAAATCCTAAAAACCAGCCAAACAAAATCCGAAATATCCGTTTCATCTGAGCTAGATTTTCCATATTAAAAATACTGGCAATCACCGATACAAAGAGAAAAGGAATTACGATGGCATTGAGCAAGCCAAAAAATGCATTACTCAAGGGGGTTAGGATGGCGGTACCCAGGCTTGCTCCCAGCGACGGAGCGAGTTGGTTTGCGGCTAAACCGCAGATAATCGCGCCAGACAGAGCCAAAGCCAAAGCAACGAGGGGATTGATCCCCTGCTCCCTAAGCGTAAAGGTAACGACATTGTGCCCGTTTTCATAGCGATAGCTTGTATTGGAAAGCCCGATTAATATATTCTGGCCGATAAATCTGAATTCAGCATCATCCTCTGCTTCCATAGACAAATCGAGAGGGTTGGATGGCAATCCTTGATAGGATAATGACAAAGAAATGGTTTTGAAGCGCTTGCGCAGGCCGATTTGAAAACTATCTTTGGTACTGGCTTGCTCCGCCCAGTACAAAACGGTTTCTTCTGCGAAAAGCTGCGCCCGAACAATATCTCGATCCGTACATTTATATTGATTGAGCAGCTCCCGAATATGCTTCACCGCGCTGTGGATATTTTTTATCTCCAGTGCAAACTCTCTTTTATCATTCATTCCTGCCATTCGCCTCCATTTGATATGGTTTATGCTCCTCCAACTGCTTCCCGGGCAAAATATTCAAGTTAAACCGAGCCCTGATATTTTAAACAAAGCATGGTGATATCGTCGGCCTGTTCAGCACCATCAGCAAAGCTTTGCACAGTCTGAAGAATGCACTGGACCATCCCGACAGCAGCTGATTGCATCTCTGGCGTACAGTGATTCAATTCCTCCAGCAAGCGATGGTCAGTGTATAATTCCAACGCATGATT
>DAOTHZ010000061.1:0-12638 GCA_035447945.1 Syntrophomonas sp. | reverse complement strand
CTCCTAAATCCATGTTGATAATATGACAGACCATGCTATCAGAATTTTTATCTCATTTTCCCAGGAAACAACGCTGGTCTTCCATGAAACTCACGATTTCCTGAACGATTATTTCCTGCTGCGGCCCCATGGTGGCAATGTGCCGTGATTGGCTCAGCAGCAGCGTCCGTGCCCCTTGTGGGCGGGTCTTTTCATATAGGTATTCGGCGCTGCGGGAATGCACTGATTCGTCCAGCATGGATTGCACGATCAAGGCGGGGATCTTTAGCTCCTTTACCTCCTGCATGACGATCTTGCGAAGATGATTGAGGCTGTGAAACGCTTTCAGCGGCATGACTCGATACGCAAAGCGCCCTTGGTTTTCAAGTTTTTTAATTTCCGCCAGTCCTTTTTTGTGATAGAACGGGGTAATTAAGCCTGTTAAATCCGAGACCAGGGGGATGACTGCATAGTGGTAATAAATTGGAGCGTTGATGGTCACGACCCCCGCCAGACCCGACAGGTTGACGCCGGCATGCAAGGCCAGCAGCCCGCCCATGGACAAGCCGCCGACAAAGACCTGCTGAAAGCTAGCCTGCAATGATTTGATTTCCGTCTCGACCGCTTGGTACCATTCCGGCCAGCGAACCGCATCCAGCTGTTCCGGCGTCGTGCCGTGCCCGGGCAATAATATGCCGCTTACGCTGCAGCCAATGCTTTGATGTATTTTTTCCGCCACCACCCTGACTTCTGACGGGGAGGCAGTGAATCCATGCAGAAACAATAATGCCTGTTGGGAATTTCCCGTGAAATAAAATGGCTGTGCCTGGGAATTGATCTCTTTCATCCGCTTGCTCCTTTATCATGGTCCGACCGTCGTTTGTTTGCTTGTAATTCATTATAGCAAAAATAACCGCTCATCAACCCGCAAACCATCCTGTTGTTTCGGCCAGATCAAAAACCACCGGATAAACTAAAGGACAGTCCTGCCCGGTCCGGCAAAACTGCCCTTTGCGTTCTTTTTTCAATAAAAGCTATCTTTCAAAAGGTGTAATCAAATACTTGATGCAGCCGTCTTTGTTGCCGCCGAAAATATCCAGCGCGTGGATGATATCATTTAACGGGGAACGGTGAGTCTGCATAAACCTGGTATTGATCCGGCCGGCTTTGATCTCCTCCAGCATGACATCCATACCGGCGCATTGCTGGATGCCCGTTCTCAGTTGGTTGTTGCGGTTGGGCATGATATGCAGCGGCAATTCCACTGGTTTGGCGAAGATCGCAATGGTAGATAAAATCCCGCCAATGGCCAGCGATTTGGCCGCCGCGGTCATGGTGCTCTGTACCCCGGCGGTTTCGATGGCTGCATTCACGCCGCGGCGTCCGGTTATTTCGCGAATCTTCTTGACAGCATCTTCCTCGTTGGGATTAATAACATAATCGGCTACACCTGCTTTTAATACGGCATCCAGGCGATATTGGGCCAGATCCACCGCGATGACGGGGTCTGCTTCGAACACTTTTTTCGCCAGGATACAGGCGCACATGCCCACCGGGCCTACACCAAACACTGCCACGGCATCGCCTTTTTTGACTTCGCCGTTGGTCACGCCGAAATAGCCGGTGCCCAGCATATCACCCAGCAATAAAACGTCTTCTTCCAACAGTCCGTCGGGGATGATGATCATGGATTGATCCGCATGGGGAATGCGAATATACTCCGCCAGGGCTCCATTCAGCCCTTTTACCGTTCCATAACAGCCGCCAGTCTCACAAAAACTGGAATAACCACTCTTGCACATATCGCATTGATTGCAGAATGCCCCTGGCAGGCAGTGTACTTTCTGACCCACCTCATAACCTTGAATCGCTGCACCTAATTCCACGATTTCTCCGCAAAACTCATGCCCAAGGGTGATCGGCCCTTTGACAAACGGCATATGCCCTTCCAGGATATGAATGTCAGATGTGCAAGGAGTGGCCAGCGTCACTCGGATAATCGCATCATCCGGCGCCATGATTTGCGGCACCGGCACATCCTCCAGGCCGAATTGGTGCGGCGCGTGATAAACCAAGGCTTTCATTGTCTTTTCTTCCACCAGAATACCTCCTTCACGATTGCAGCAAATAAACTTGTTGCTCCTATTATCGCACGGAATCGTTCCTATAAGAATAGGGGCAATTCAAAATTGCCCCTATTTCCTAACGAACGATTGAACACAACTGAAAGATCCCTGACAATCCTAGTCCTGCTTGATACCTGCCAGGAATTTGGCCAAATTCTTTTTGGCTTTGATATCATACGTGCTCATGATGGCAATGTCTTCCATAATCGGTGATCCGCCGCCATGAACGCCCGCGACCAGTAATACTGCTCCCACTTCACCCGTTAAGATATCACTGGCCAAATGGTAAGCTCTGTAATGATCTTCCTCGGAAACGCCAGTACGACGTTTGGTGTACTTGCGTACGAAATCTCCGATCACCGGGTTGTTGTATTCCTTGGTCATAGGCAGCGTACCCGGAAGTCCGCCGGCAATGTCGCAGAGAATATCATATTCGTGGTACACGTTATGCCCGGCATGACGTCTGCCCACATTACAATAAATTACGTTGGGAACCTGCGTTCCGGAAGGAGCCTTCGTGGACTTCACGCTGGCGGCAATACCCGCAGCATACACCAGTTCAACCACACTGATCACATCTGCCAGTTTTTCCTGGGTGTGACCTGTTTTTTCAACTCCATTGTAGTCAGCCAGCAGTGCAGTCGTACCCAGCATGACATCGCCAATGCCTGGTTTGCAGCCGCAATAGCTGTGTCTATGGAAAAGAGCAAATAATAATGCCAGCTGTCCGCCGATATCGGTTTCACCATTGAGGAAAATTCTCTCGTTCGGCACAAATACGTTGTCAAATACAGTCATACTTTCAATATCAGCCAGTTCGGTATAGGGAGCTTCCATGCCAGGTTCACGCGTCGGAGAAAATGCCTGGCGGGCAATCAGGTAAACGCCTTCGGTATCCGCCGGAACAGCAAATGCAATGGCGTAATCTTTTTCATTCTTGCCCAGCATACGGGTCGGGAAAACCAACAGCTCATCACAATAAGGTGCCATAGTGTTGTGCAACTTGGCGCCGCGAACAACTACACCGTCTTCTCTTCTTTCCACTACCCGCAGGTACATATCTGGATCATCCTGCTCGGCCGGTCTCTTGCTGCGGTCGCCTTTGGCGTCGGTCTGGGAAGCAGCACCGACGAGATCATTTTCCTGGAAGTATTCCAGATATTTCAGCCATCTTTCGTGATAGTTGGTTCCATATTTCAGGTCGGCATTCTTTGTCGCTACGGACAATCCATTCATGGAGTCGGTTCCCATGCATCTCTGGATACATCCGCCCACGAGGTTGCACAATACACGGGTCATCTCCTGCTTCATCAACAGATCGTCAACTGACTGATGAATATGGCAGAAGCGGTTAATGGGTTTTCCGGAAATATGCGAGGTAGTGGTCAGCCATTTTCCATAATGATCGTCGTTGGCCAAATCAAAAGTCTTCTGAATGGATTTGCTGGCTGCTACAACCTTGGGATGGTCACGTCCGATGCATTCCCCGTCCAGATAAATATTAGGTCTCATTTTGGCCAGCTTTTCAAGATACTCTTTAGATGTTCTCATTCATTCGCCCTCCTATATAAATATAAATTTTGATAACGATAATTGTGTCTAGGTTCATGATAACACATTTTGTGCCAAAGAGAAGAGAAATCTCTCTACGCGAATGTTTTTGGAATATTTAATTATATTGTGAAATATCTGCGAACCAATCGATTGGAATAAATATATTGACAGAATAATTTAAATTTAGTCGATTTAAACACATTCGGCAGAGACAAATCCTGTTCAATGCTCATAAATTGTTTGATTGGATAGGTTGGCGAAATCCTTTGCAAGGGTTTGAAGAAATTCTCCAATCTACCAGACACAATTTGTGTCATTATGGCATTATGTGATTTACATTAAATCATGGCTGTCTGTCCGCCATCCACATAGAGAATCTGTCCGGTGATATAGTCGGAAGCAGCTGAGCTCAAGAACACGATGGTGCCTTTGAGATCTTCTTCTCCGCCAAGGCGGTTTAAGGGTACCCGGGGCAGGATCAAATGCTGGTTTTTCTCCAGCAGCCCGCCGCTCATATGGGTGGGGAAGAAGCCTGGACCGATGGCATTGACATAGATGCCGTAACGTGCCCATTTGCAGGCCAGGTCTTTGGTCAGGGTATCCACCGCCGCCTTGCTGGCATTGTAGGCCACTGTGTTTTGTGCTTCAGGGGCACATCCGCCTGTGCCGGCTACAGAGGTAACGTTGATGATTTTGCCTCGGCCCTGTTCTTTCATGACTTTGGCAGCCATGGCAGAGAGCTGGAAAAGGCCGGTGAGATTCAGATCCAGGATCTGCTGCCATTTATCCATGGGATAGTTCATGGCATCTGCTCCCCAGGTATAACCGGCATTGTTGACCAGAATGTCAAGTGTACCGAATTCCTTGACGGTAATGTCAACCAGGTTCTGACAGCTGGCCGCATCACTGACATCACAAGCGACCGCAATCGCCCGTATGCCGTTTTCTTCGAGTTTGGCGCAGAGTTCCACGCAGCGTTCTACTTTGCGGGCAGCGATGACCAGATTGGCGCCAGCTTCTGCCAGTCCGGCAGCCATCTGCGCACCCAGACCGATTGAGCCGCCGGTTACGACTGCCGTTTTACCTGTTAAATCAAAACTATCTTTTATTCCCATGTGTTGCCCTCCATTCTTTTTCTATATAAAAACAATCATATGCCCATGTTGTTTTTGTCTCGTCGCTCACCCCCGCTATTCGTTCAACACCTTTACGTACTCGTCATTTCTCTGCTTATTATTGTTTGCAATATTTATGCCAAATGCAGCATAGACCACTGGCTTCGTAAAAACTCCGTTTTGACCGGTTTTCACAGCGTATTCGCCGAAAACCTGTCCGTCATCACCAATCGTTTTCGTTACACAGTGTAACATTTGCACAAAAAACGAGCGGTATGGTGTGAACCATACCGCTCGTCGGGGGATAACTAAATCAAATTGTCGCCTACAGGCTTATTTGCAGAGTTCAAAGATTCCGCAAGCGCCCATACCGCCACCGATACACATGGAAACGATACCGTATTTCACGTTGCGTCTTTCCATCTCATGCATCAGGGTAACGGTCAGCTTGGCACCGGTGCAGCCCAGCGGATGGCCGATGGCGATGGCGCCGCCGTTGACATTACAGATTTCCTGGTTGATACCCAGTTCTCTGATGCAATACAAGGCCTGGGAAGCAAACGCTTCGTTCAACTCGATCAGGCCGATATCCTTCAGCTCAAGACCGGTCCGTTTCAGGGCCTTGGGAATGGCATAATACGGTCCAACACCCATTTCATCCGGTTTACAGCCAGCTACAGCATAACCGACATATTTCAGACGTGGTTTACATCCGAGTTCCTTGGCTTTTTCCGGAGTCATCAGAATCACGCAGGCTGAACCATCCGTGGTTTGGGAGCTGTTTCCGGCGGTTACCACACCTGTGGGTGTAAAGGCCGGTTTCAGTTTGCCCAAGGATTCAGCAGTTACGCCTTCTCTGGCACCCTCGTCATAGTCATACATAACGACTTTGGTAACCGGTTTTCCATCTGCGCCCAATGTCGTGGTGCTGATCGGTACAGGTACAATTTCTTCCTTGAATTTTTCTCTGGCAGCAAGTGCTTTGGCATGGCTGGCAGCAGCGAAAACATCCTGGTCTTCTCTGGAAATATTATATCTGGATGCAACATGCTCAGCGGTCTGGCCCATGCTGGTGTAGACGGTGGCCCAGAAGGGATGCAGTGCCATTTCGTTGTTGGGTCTGACGATTCCGCCCATGGGAATCATGCTCATGTGCTCAGTTCCGCCGGCCATCATGATGTCGGTACGATTGGTCATGATTGCTTCAGACGCCATGGAAATGGCCTGTACGCCGGAGGAGCAGAAGCGGTTTACGGTAACTGCAGGAACCTGGTAAGGAATGTCGGCATAGATGGCCGAATTTCTGGCATGGTTCATACCGCAAGCCTGCTCAGGAGTGGAGCAACCCCAGATGATGTCATCGATCATGCCAGCTTCAAATTTGCCGCCGGCTCTTTTCATGGCTTCCTGCATAACGAGTTTACTCATTAATTCCGGTCTGGTATCTTTTAAGGATCCTCTCGGAGCTTTGCCTCCGGCTGTGCGGACACCTGATACTATAACAGCTTCTCTCAATCTTATTACCTCCTCGAAAAAATATGTTGACTGGTTCTCAAATCAGCTTAGTTGCGGAGCGGTTTGCCCTTGGTTACCATGCTCATGATTCTGTCCAGCGTCTTCTGTTCGCCAATCAGGCTCAGGATGGCTTCCACAGTCAGATCATTGATGTAATCTTCCGTGATCGGGGTACCAGCCTGCATGCTGCCGCCGGCAAATACATCCGTCATCTTGCAGGCAATGTGCCAGTCATATTCACTCAGAACGCCGGCTTGTTTCATCTGGAAGGTACCAACTTTCAGCAGCGCTACCTGCGTCAGACCAAAGGCTCCGAAGGGTCTCTTCACCGGTGCGGACCAGCCGTTGTCAAGCATGTCAAGCACTTTCTGTTTGGCGTCGCCCAGCAGGAAGTCCTCATTCAAGGTAATCCCATCCGTCGCTTTTATGAAGCCGAGCTTCTGAACTTCTTTGGCGCTGGTGCCAACTTTGGCCATGGCCAGGGTTTCAAATTCGCCCTGTAAGAAGTCAGCCGGATGTGCTTTGCTGCCGGCAATCTTGTTCACAACTCTCAAGACAGCTTCTTTCATGCCGCCGAAGCCAGGCATCAAGCCGAAGCCCAGTTCCACATGACCGGCATAGGTTTCACCTAAAGCCTGTACTGCAGAAGACATGTATATCAGTTCGCAGCCGCCGCCCAAGGCTTTGCCTTTGGGAGCTACCACAACCGGTTTGAGGCTGTATTTGTTGAGATCGAAGGCTTTCTGGCCTTGGCGAATAATTTCTTCGATGGCATCGAATTTCTTTTCATTGGCCAGGTTCATCATGGTGAAGTAGTCGGTGACATTGCCCATGAAGTCTTTGCCTGCACCTGAGATAACCATGCCATCCCACTCGGGTTTGGCCAGTATATCATGCGCGGCAATAATGGTCGCAGTCAAATCAGCGGTTACACAGTTGGCCATGCTGTGGGTATCCAGGCAGAGAACGCCGTCGCCCATGTCATAGATGGTGCCGCTGGGGGTTTCGCTAACTACTTTGTTCTCGGCTTTCAGCTTCGGCAGAATGATGGCAGACGGGCTTACAGCAACCGGAACATATTTCTTGCCGGGGATATCATAATAGTATTCAACACCGGCTTCGGTCTTGTAGAAGGAAGTGATGCCAGCGGCCAGCATTTCGTCGATCCAGGCAGGTACTGCCATGCCTTCGGCTTTCATGCGAGCAATGTATTTTGGCAGATCCACTTCGGAGAACAGTTCGAACGGGCCCTTGGAGTGGTTGTAACCCCATTTAAGAGCACGGTCCATGTTGAGGATGTCATCAGATACTTCAGGAATCTTGGAAGCTGCATACAGGAACAGGCCGCTGACATGTTTCCATACAAATTGGCCGCCCTTGTCATCGGATTCAAAGAAAGCTTCCAATTTGGCACCCAGGGTCGGGGCTTTCTTGGCAGCTGCCAAACTGGCCAGATCGGGTTTTACAACCGGGCCATATTCGAATTTTTCCAGGTCAACCAGAACCTGTTTTACTTTCTTGCCGTCAACGACGACTCTCTTGTAGAAACCGCCCTTGGTTTTGTTGCCCAGGATGCCTTTTTCCAGCATCTGCTGCAGGAAATCAGCCGGCGTATAGAGAGCCTGTTCAGCCGGATCAGATACATTGTGTTTTACTTCCAGGCAGGACAGTACGGCAATGTCTACACCAACCATGTCAAACAGACCGAAAGTACCGGTTGCAGGACGACCAATGGCGGAGCCAGTCAGCGCATCAACTTCCGGAACGGTCAGTTCGAGTTCGGCCATTAATCTGGTGCAGGAAGGTCCAGCCCAGTTGCCCAGACGGTTGGCGACGAATGCCGGAGTGTCCTTGGCATAAACGATGCCTTTACCGAGCACTCTTTCGCCAAATTCAGCAAAGAAATCAACAACTTCGGGCAGGGTGTCTTTGCCGGGGATGAGTTCCAATAATTTCATATATCTTACCGGATTGAAGAAGTGTGTTCCCATCCAGTACTGTCTGAATTCCAGCGGCATATCCTCAACGATTTTGTTGATGGAAATACTGGAAGTGTTACTGGTAACAAAAGTACCGGGTTTGACGTTGGCAGCAATGTTCTTCAGAACTGCCTTTTTGATTTCCATTTTTTCCGGAACAACTTCAACAACCCAGTCACATTCTGCCAGAAGGCCAATATGATCTTCGGTGTTACCCACCGTTACCAGGTCAGCATCCGCTTTGGTCTGGAACTGTGCCGGTTTGGATTTGAGCAGAAGGGCTTTGTTGCCTTCGGCGATTTTGTTTCTGAATGCAGGGCTGTCAACAGTCAAGCCTGCCGCTTTATCTTTATCAGTAAGCTCTCTGGGAACGATATCAAGCAGATAGCTGCGAATTCCGGCAGCAGCTAATAATGCAGCTATTCCTCCACCCATGGTTCCAGAACCAAGTATTGCGACTTTCCGAATTCTCTTTTTCAAATTCTTTTACCTCCAATCTTACTAATCCACAAAGGTTAGCCTGTTCTAAATGAGATCAGATTTGACGTTTTCCGTCAGTGAAACCTTTCTAGCCTCTGACCCATCCCCCCTCTCGAATTCGTTCGGGACCTCTATAGACTGATATTGCAATTCCTGTGCCAGTGAAATCTACATGCAGTCGACTGTGTGTTTGCTGCTGCGATTTTACTTTGTTCCCGTGCTCCTCAGTTGCTTTCCGGCTGGATTACAATATTAGTTTGTGAATTTTGTAACGATATATCCAGGGAAACAATGTGCCATCACTTGTGCAGCAAAATGTGCCATAACGTCACAATGCTGGAAGCAACAGCAACGATTGTTTATACGTTTACCCGAATCCATTGGCTTTCGATTTATGCCTCGATTTGATTGCTTCTCACCCAGATTTTCATTTCCTGGGCTGCCTTTACCAGTTCGTCCTGGAATTGCGGATGAGCAATGCTGATCAGCGCCTCGGCCCGTTTCCAGGTTGATTTTCCTTTTAGCTGTACGATGCCGTATTCCGTAACCACATACTGCACCATGGAGCGCGGCACGGTTACCACTGAGCCGACCTTCATGCTCGGCACAATGCGTGAATGAAGGTTGCCGTTTTTGTCACTGTGGGTCGAACTCAAACAAATAAAACCTTTGCCGCCCCGGGAAGAAAATGCTCCCATAATGAAATCAAGCTGCCCGCCTGTCCCGGAGATATGCCTGTAACCGGACGATTCCGAGCTGACTTGTGAAAGCAAATCCACCTCCAAGGCGTTGTTGATGGCAACCACTTTATCGTTCAAGGCGATCATCCTCGGGTCGTTGGTGTAACTGACCGGATAGGAAGCGCAAATTGGATTGTTGTCCATAAATTTATAGAGTTTGTCAGTACCCAAGGCGAAACTGTAGACCATCTTTCCCCGGTCTATGCTTTTGCGATTGCCGGTCACCCGCCCGGATTCATATAAATCGATGCAGGAGTCCACCAGCATTTCCGTATGGATACCAAGATCCTTGAGATCGCTCTGGGCGATTTTGGCGCCCACCAGGTTGGGCATACTGCCGATCCCCATTTGCAAACAGGCACCGTCTTCGATCTCATTCATAATATAATCAGCGATCTGATGATCAAATTCTTTTGGTTTCGCCGTCGGCAATTGAATCAGGGAATAGTTCTCCCCTTCGACGACGTAGTCAACATCGCTGATATGAATATTTTCACTGTTGCCACCCAAACAATGCGGCACAGAACTGTTTACTTCCAGAATTCTTAATTTTGATTTGTTTAAATAAGCCGGTGTTACGGAATTGGTCGGTCCCAGGTTAAAGAATCCTTTCGCATCCATTGGGGCAACTGCCACCATGGCTACGTCATTTTCAATGTATTTGTTGATGATTCTAGGGCCCTGATGATAAGAAATGGGAACATAAAAACATTTGTCCTCATCGGCAAGTCGCCTCGAAACTGGCCCAAAATGCCAATCCTGCGTTACAATATGCTCATGTTTCGGGTCGGCTTCAATAACTTTGGGAACCTGTGTATAGAAAACACTGTAAAGTTCCAAATCATGAAGTTCAGAGATGCGTTCCGCCAGTGCTTCGTCCAAGAGCTTGGGGAACATGGCAAATTCACTGTAGAATATTTTGTCTCCTGATTTGACCATTTCCGCCGCTTTTTCTGCACTGATAAGTTTTTCTTCGTACTGCCTTCTAAAAGAGTTAATCATACTAAATCACTTCTCCTGCTAAAATAGATTTATTGCATTAATGAATGCTTGGATTAATATGATTATATCTTTTATAGCTTTCTATTAATATTGATTTATTATTATTTTTTTTCGCTTTCCACAAACTTTTTTTTTACTATATTGAATACTTCGCTATAAAATACAAATTCCCTCTATTTATATGGTGATTTTTATAATTTCTTAATTGAAATCCTGCCCCAGGCTTGCCGGAGCACATATATGGGATAAAAAGGGGGGACCCGCCGATACTTGTAAAAAGAACCGGCGGGTCATATGTCGGACAGGTCTAGTTTTTAATATTCAAAGATCTCCACGGGAGCTTCCATGGCTGAAGTATCCCCGATTTGGATCAGTTCCAGGATGTGCCATACATTGGGAACAGCGTTGTTGCAATAATAACGAGCGGAGAAGACTTTGCCCAGATAGAAATTGTAGTCGTAATGATCTGCGCCCAGTTCTTCCATGCGTTTGACAGCTATTTTGGCCTGTTCCAGCAGCAGATAACCACAATACAGCTGCGCTGTAGCCGTCAGAATGCGACGGGCATAAATGGCCATCAAACCAATCTTTCCGCCTTGTACATAACCGCCGATGGCAAACTGAATCTGGCGATAGGCAGTCAGGGCTTTTTCCAAATGAGCCAGCTCTTTTTCCAATGCGCCAAAGTTCCCTTTGTTTTCCGCAATGAAGTCTTCCACTTCTTTTAAAATGCCGGCAAAATGAGCGCCTTTGCCCTGCATCCATTTGCGGCCGATCAGATCCAAAGACTGAATGTAGTTGGTGCCTTCCCAAATCGACCAGATTTTGCAGTCACGGGCTGAATTGGCAGCAGGATAGTCTTCACAGAAGCCATATCCGCCATAGGACTGCAGCGATTCAGCAATCAAACCCCAGGCTTCGTCCGAAGGATAGGCTTTGCAGAGCGGTGTCAGCATGTCCAGCTTGGTCTGACAGAATTTTCTCATTTCCGGTGTCGGAGCGAATTCTCTGCCGTCTTCATAATAGTAGCATTTGGCCAGCAGGGCCCGGCAGGCTTCGGTGGTGGCTTTATTTAACAGATACATCCGTTTCACGTCTTCATGCTGGTTGATGGTTACGCGTCCGGCCTTGGGATTGGAAATAAGGGCTCCCTGAACTCTGTCTTTGCCGTAGTCCTTGGCTGCCCAGTAGGCATTGGCAGCAACGCAGGTAGCCAGACGACCGGTATCCAGACGGGCTTCATTCATCATGTTAAACATCTGCACGATTCCCTGGCCGATGCCGCTTTCGTCAGGCGGATTGCCGATCAGCCAGCCGCGGCAGTTGTTTTCTTCCCCAAATACGAGCTGACAGGTCGCCGATCCTTTCAGTCCCATTTTATGTTCAATGCCGGCCGTCTGTACGTCATTGTCCTCTACACTGCCGTCTTCGTTAATCCAGAATTTCGGGACGATAAAGAGGGACAGTCCTTTGGTTCCTTTGGCAGCTCCCTCGATCCGGGCCAGATAGAGATGGATGATATTATCCACGTCATCACGGTCACCAACGGTGATAAAAATTTTCTGTCCTTTGCATTTAAAGATTCTGGGATCATCGGTGGGGAATGCCTTGGAACTCATATCGCCAACATCCGAGCCTACGCTGGGTTCCGTCAGGCACATGGTTCCGCCCCAGGTTCCGTCATACAGCTTGGGCAGGAATTTCTTTTTCAGTTCATCGCCGGCATAGTGATAAATTACGTTGGATACGGCACCGCCATTGGAAATGTAGGACATTAAGGCTGGGTTGGCAGCGGAGCACATTTCCCACAGGAGGAAGTACATGGTCAGCGGAATGCCACCTTCGGTATCCCAGTCGAAATTGCTGGCACCCCATCCCTGTTCATGCATAAAACGAATCGCCGGCGCAAAGGAAGGCGGCAGATAAACCTGTCCGTCTTTCCATTGGGCACCGATGGCATCTGCATCATCGGCAGTGGGGGCAATAATATCTTCCGCAACTTTGCGGACCTGATCGACGATCACATCGACATCATCCATGCTGTAGTAATCTTTGTATCTGTCCCAGGTCAGTACTTCATCAAAGGGAAGCCATTCTTTTAAAATAAATTTGATATCTCTGGTGTTATATGAATATTTGTATGACACT
>DAOTHZ010000060.1:0-12694 GCA_035447945.1 Syntrophomonas sp. | reverse complement strand
GCACTAGGGACTTTCACCCATTAGACTGCGCCCGTGCCGGGCGCACCAAAAAAAGCCCGATCGGCAACATTGTTACCCATCGGGCTGTTGGTTATAAAATAGCTTTTAATCGTTCATTACATAGGCGTCTTTTAGGCTCAAGACTCTCTCTTCCCAAATTTTATCAAAGCGGGCCGGGTCCTGCACAGGATCGATGATCATTTTGTTGATGGTCTCGAGCTGATCCGGCCCTTGTACGAAGTTTGATCTGAACATCAAGGCATAAGCCGCGAAATCACGAATCATAAAGGCAAAGATTTCTTCCAGCACATCATCTTCGATACCGTAAATCTTGGCATTTTCCAATGTCAATTGGGCATAAGCGGTGGCAGCCAGCAGTTCGCCCAGCGCGATCATATAATCAACATTGGCGGCCTGTTCGGGAGAAGGTGTATTGTTGGCCAGGAAATGTTTGAGCAATTCAACTTGCTCCCGGAATTTTAAGACATTAGCCTGATTGAACCCTTCATAACAAAGGCTGTAATCGCCGAAGCGAACTTCCTTTAAGCCGCCGGCTTTCTGTTTGTAAACATAATTGTCGTTGGCAATGTCATTGCGTTTGGGGATATGCGGGAAGTCCACCGGACCAAAGAAATAGGGTTTAAAGAATTTATTGACCAAGGCCATGTTAACGTGGGTGGTGCCTTCCAGACGCGGCATCATGCCGGCGTCGCGGATGAATAATTCCATAAAGGTATCCTGTTCCATGCCTTTGGCGCCTACAATATCAAGCAGCATTTGGGAAATTTTATCCCCCTGGCTGCAGACCTTCATTTTCAGGATGGCATTGTACATCAAATAGCGGCGATCCTGATCGGAAGCAGAACGGAAATAATCCATGCAGCGCAGCGCATACAGCTTCATCGTCACCAGACGCAGGTATGACTCGGTAAACAACCTTCTGACATGCGGGAAAGCATAAACCGGTTTGCCATAAAGCTGGCGGTTGCAGGTGTGGTGCAGAGATTCGTAGAGCGCATGGGTGGCTTCGCCGATGGAAGCCCAGCCGACCATACATTTGCCGATGTTGACCGTATTCAGGGCAGAATCCCAGGCATGCGGTCCGCGGGAAAGAATGTCCGCATCGGTAACCGGATAATCATTGAGATTGAATTCCGCCACATAAGCGCAATGTGCGCCATTCGTATTGATTTTTTTAACCAGTTCATAGTTAGGATGTTTGGTGTCTACCGCAAAGAAAACATATTCACCGGTATCGGCAAATTTTCCGAATACCGACAACAAAGCTGCTTTGTTGCCGTTGCCGATGTAATATTTGTTGCCTTTGGCCCGATAGGTGCCATCGCCATTCGGATAAAGTGTCATTTCATCGGAGTAAATGTCATTGCCGTGATCCCGTTCCGAAAGACCAAATCCGAAGATGCCGCCTTCTCTTAGCAATTGGGCCGCTTTGTGTTTGACCGCTTCATTGTTGCCGAGGAAAATCGGACCCAGGCCAAGGATGGTTACCTGATAGAGATATTGAAAATGGAGGGCATAGAAGCCGGAAACTTCATTAAACTCTGCTACCCGCCAAAGGTCCCAGCGGGAGTCTTCCTTGCCGTAGCCGGCCGGGGTAAGTAAATCAGCAAAAATTTCTTCTTTGCCGATAAAATCAACATAGTCCTGATACCAGGTAAAGTTCTTGTCATCTTCCTTTATGCTGGCCAGACCTTTGTCTTCAAAAAAGTCGATGGTCTTGAGCATGATTTCCCGGGCGCGGGGATCAAGATGCTCTTTATTGTAGTTGTGGGGATTGAATAATACCATATTGTTTTCCTTCCTTTCTTTTTGCAATGAATCTGCGCTATCATTTTTCTTAATATTGACTATAGCACAATTTAGCCTTGAACCACAGCTTATTTATATCAAGTATATTAATAAATATACCTATAGTAAATATGTTTTATCGTTGGAAAGTCTTAATTGGTAAATAAATTTTCAATCCTCAGGTTTACAGGTAGGTCGCCAACCCAATTACCAGCATTCCCAGACAGAATCCGGGCCATCGACTGGATTTATTTTTATAACCGGCTTGGGGCCACAATTGAAAAATGACCAGGTACAACATGACTCCGGAGGCAATTCCCAGCATCAGGGGCATCAATCCCGGGGCGAGATGGAGCAGGAAACTGCCCAGCAGGGTACCCAGCGGTGTAATCAAGGAGATCAGCAAGGTTTGCAACAAAACCATACTTTTTTTCATTCCGCTCATTAAAAGCGGGGCGGCAATGGCCATGCCTTCCGGCATATTATGAATCCCAATCCCCAGGGCAATCACCATCCCGGTACGGTTTTTCATGTGTTCTCCCAAAGCAACCGCCATCCCCTCCGGCAAATCATGCAAGGCAATGCCCAGCATAATCATATAGCCCAAGCCAACCAGCGTTTGGGTTGAATGTATTCCCTGATGCTGTATCCCGGCAGTCAGAAACATCAACAACAAACCAATTACAACGCCTGACAAAGCTTTGCTGCTGCCGCTGACCAAGGCTGAAGGCAGCATATCAAAAAACACGACGGCAGTCATGACACCCGCAGCCAAACCCAGAAAATAAGCTAAATGACGGGGGCGCCATTTTTTATTAAGGAAGAGTAAAGCGGCACCGATGCTCGTACTGAATCCGGCCAAAAAGCTCCACCATAAAGCATTATTCATATTAACCACTCCCCTGCTTAAATATTTATGTTGGGACTGGTTATTATAGGTTTTTTTATGTTCAGACATATTTATGGAGGGGGTGGCATATTTTACAAAATGAGGGGGTGGTTTGAATGAATATTGGAAAGTCGGCAGAGTTGCAGGGTTTGCTGCGATCATTACTGTTGGGAATCGTGGCTTGTTTGGCGGCGGCACTGGTCTTGTACTTTTCCGCACTGGAGGAAACTTCAGCTGGATGGATCGCCCAGCTGATTGTAATTGGTTCCGTATTCTATGCTGGTTGTCATGTAAGCAAATCATATGGCAATAAAGGCTTGATTCGCGGCCTTACCATGGGCATCATTTATTACATCATTTTACTGATCGCCTCTCTTGTTTTTCAGACAGGCGGGATCGATATCCAGAATTATCTGATCAACCTGCTCATTTGCCTGGCGGCAGGGGGATTTGGCGGGATACTGGGCATCGGGTTAAATGCTGAATAACAACACGGTAAAAAAAGGCCCACCGGTCTATACCGGGGGCTCTTTTTGTGTTGCTCATGATGGTATTTATCAACGTAGCTCAACAACTGCAAAGCCAGAGGATGAATCCGGCCAATAGGAATAATAATCCCAAAATCAGACCTGGATTACACATGATTTACCCTCCTTGGCTTGCAGCGCTGCTCATCATCTGCCAGGTTCAGCCTGACGACGTAAACAGATATCCTGTTTTACCCCCATATTTTCAATAAAATATCTCTTACAAAAATCGGGATCCGAAAATAAAAAACCCGCACGTCAATCACCCCTTCATAGCCAGGTTATTTATGCCTTATACTATGAAGCGGCGTTAAAAAATGTTCACATTTGGAGGAAGATTAAAACCATGGTTTGATGATTTCGGCCAGTTTTGCGGAAGAGACGGCATTTATATTGGTCAACGGCAGGCTGTTTTGCATCAATTGTCCATATTTTTTGTAAATCAGACGGGTGTCCAGGACCAGCACGAGTCCCCGGTCGGTCTCGCTGCGAATCAGCCTGCCGACTCCCTGTTTGAGACGAATGGTGGCATCAGGCAGCATGAAATGTTCAAAGCTGTTCATACGCTGCTGCAGGTAGTGTTTCTCCCAAGCAGTACAATAAGGATCGGAGGGTGAACGGAAAGGAAGCTTGACGATGACCAGACATTTCAGTACTTCGCCTTTTAAATCGATGCCTTCCCAGAAGGTTTCCAAGCCCATTAAGACAGCATTTGCATGGCTTTTAAAACCATCCATCAGACTGGCAAACTCTCCATCTTGGTACTGTACAAGCAGTTTTATGTCATTGGCCTCCAAGAGAGGACGCAGGCAGGCAGCCGTTTCCTCCATCTGCTTGCGGGCAGTAAAAAGCACCATGGTGCGACCCCGGCTGAGCAGGACAATCTCGGTCAGCACCCGCTGCAGTTCAGTGAAAAAACGAGTGTTGCCGGGATCGGGCATATCTTCAACAATATAAAGGGCAGCATTGTTTTCATAATCAAAAGGAGAGGTTTCGATCATGGTATTGAGTCGTCCGTCCTGTTCATACCAACGCAAACCGCTGCGATTGATGTAATTGTCGAAGTTGTTGTCAACCGTCATGGTAGCAGACAACATCACCAGTCCATTTAATTTGCGGTATAGTTTCTCATCCAGGCTGTCTCCGGTATAGATTGGGGAGGAACAAATGGAGGATACTCTACCCTTTTCATATTCCAGCCAGCAGATAGCTTGCGGGTCGAGGAGGTTATCTTCCATTATGATGGAAGCGACAATGCCGAGTTCCGTCAATGCATTGATGAGACCGGACAGTTCCAGGAAGTCATCCTCGCTGGCGATTTCATCTCTGGTTTCCGTGAGCTTGTCAATGAGCAGGCGGATCTCCCTGCGCCATTCCCGGAAGGCCCGGTCAGCCCTCTGCAGCGCCGGTTGATTTAGTTCCCCCGGTTTAATGACATGGTGATAAGCATAGTTGTCACTGTAGACAGCGATGTCATTCAAAGAATTGAAAAACTCATCAATCCATCGCTGACTCTGGTCAGCATAGGTGGTGGCTTCGGTAATGAGAGCAGACAAGTGGGGATGGGCGGACAAGAGATGCAGCAAGTAGCCGCGGCGAACTTTCCCCCGGGCTTTTTCGTGCAATGCGCCCAGCACTCTTTTGTTTTCATAACTGCTGAAGCGATAAGAAAGTTGCTCAAAGGATTCCTTGATAAAGGTATGGGCTTCGTCGATAATGAGGTATTCGTAATCAGGCAGGATGCTTTTTTCCCGGTTTTCAATCAGAATATCCGAGAGCAGCAAGGCATGATTGACAATAATGAGGTCCGCCTTGTGAACATTGCGGATCATTTTTTGTCGAAAACACTTGTCCTGATAACGGCATTGGTCACGCAGACAACTGGTGCGGTCAGCCGCCAGTACTGGCCAGGATTGCATCATTTCGCTGGGCAGTTCCAGCTCCTTGCGGTCCCCGCTTTTGGTCCTTTCCGCCCAAACCAGGATGGCCTGGACAAAATCCTGCTCAGCGGCAGAGAGCGCTTTTTTGCCGGCCAGGATTTGCTGATATTTGTTCCAGCACAAATAATTGTCCCGTCCCTTGGCCTCGGCTGTTTTGATGCGGCTATTCATGATGCGCAGCAGCGCCGGCAGATCGTCCTCGGTGATTTGTTGCTGCAAGGCCTTGGTGCGCGTGGACACAACCACTTTGTTTTTGGTTTGCTGACACCAGGTAATGGCTGGAATTAAATAGGCAAAGGTCTTGCCGATCCCGGTGCCGGCTTCGGCCAGCAAAAAGCCGTCATCGGCCAGCGCAGCGGCAATGTTTTCTGCCAGCAGCTTTTGCTGGGAACGAAAACGAAACGCTGGCAAGTGCTGGGACAGAATACCCGCGTTGCCCAACAGCAGTTCGATTTGATTTTCCATCGCAGATTGGTCTGGATTTTTCATTTATTCAAGCCTCTTGTCGTAAAATAGCCCGACATCTTTTCTGTCGGGCTATTGTTCTTTTGTGTTAAAAGGAAACGCTTTGATCATGTATTGTTTGCCATCCTTGCGGACATGATAATAGTTTTCCGCTTTGACCCGATGATCCAGGAATATTTGTCTGTATTGCGCCAAATTCTCCGGGCGAATTTTAATAGACAAACCACAACTGGCTGAGATCTCCCGCAGCGTGGGAATCATGATAAATTCTGCCTGTTGGGCTTTGAGGATTCGCTCGCCTTGCAGGGCATGCGAGGTGCTGACAAAGGTAAATAAATAAAATTCTTGCAAATTCAATAGATGGTCGCTCATCATGCTCTCCTATGTTAATTCAATCTTTCCAGTATTGAAAAAGGTTGACTTGCTGTGGCCGAGAATTCTTTCCCCTGCCCAGACGGTTGCTTCTGCGAATATCATTTTATGGCCGGCTTTGATCACTTTTCCCCGAGCCAGCAGCTTTTCTCCCAGACGAGCCGAGCCGGGGAACGATACGGAACAATCCACTGTCACGCCTATCACGCCGATGCTGCGTATGGCATTGCCCATGGCCGCATCAGCCATCGACATGATCAGCCCACCGTGTACCAGTCCTATCGGATTGGTATGTTTTTCTTGAGCTTGGACTTCCAATTCGGCTTGGCCTTCTCCAAGAAGGGTAATTTTTATCTCCATAAGTTTGTAAAAAGGACTGTCAGTCATTGATTTGACCAGATAATCAAATAATTGAGGGCTAATGCCTGCATTGACGATCGGCATTGATTGCATCTCCTTTGCTGAAAATCATTCACAGCAATTTCCTTTGCGGCAATGACTTACCTGAAACATTATTTTATAGAATCGGCAGCAAAAACACAAAATAAAATTAAAACGGAGGACATTATGGTTCGCAATTACCGTATCCTGATGATTCCCTTGATTGCCGTTATTCTGTTTTTAACATTCTATTTCATTTACAGCGGACAAAAGCAGTCAACTCCGCCGCCATCCAGGAAACCTGCACCGGGACAACAAAGCGAAAAGCCGCCGGGCAAATGGTATGTTGAATTCTCGGTCAAGCAACAAAAAACCACTGCCTATACGGAAGCAGCTAATGCCCCGGTTTCCTCAGCCGGGCGGTCGTATTTCATTGGTTCGGGTGCTGTCCACCCCCGTTATCCCTTGCAGTCCGGCGGTGAAGCCCGCAGTCCCATTATTCCTTTTGGAACGATCCTTTATCTGCAGGAACCAGTGACGATTCAAGGACAAACCCATACTGAATTGACGGTCAATGATACCGGCGACGTTTATTACGGTCTGTGGCCGGCCCATCCTTATTGGGTGGATGTGTATTTTGGCACCACCAATTATTATAATCAACAATCCGCCAGTAAGGCGGGCGTGCAAATGATTGATTACAAATGGTATGAACCCTGGCCAGAGAAATAATTAGATTTTCTCGTAAATGGCAAACAACTGCAGCGCTACGGTTTCGGCTGGCTGGGATTTGAGATCAGCCACCAGCTTAGTTTGCGGTAATTGATCAGCAATTTCTACAAAAGATGGCCAATCCATATAATCAAATGGCGTCAGCTGGAATTCTTTAAAACCGTTTTGTTTAAATATTCCGTTTAAGGTTGCCGGATCAAAATGGTGCATATGCAGCATTGCTGGAAACATGGAGCCTTCCAGTCTTTCATAGTAATGCTGAACCACTTCCCCGTATTTGGTGGGTACGGTGATAAACAGACGACCGCCAGGCTGTAGAACTCGCGCAAATTGCTGGATTATTTTTGCCGGATCATAGGTATGCTCCAGTACGTCCAGGCAGTTGATCATGGCAAAATACTGATCCGGATACGGCAGCGCATCGATGCTGCCAACCGTGAACTCCACCTGGCGGGGCTTGCCGTTCAACAGCTCTGCAGAGACATTCAGATGAACATTCTCCGCCAGATCTCCCAGCTCTTCGTCAATCAGAGCAAAGACGCCGGAAAAGAATTCTTTCTCTCCTTTTCTCATCATGTTGGACAAGGCCGTCGCTCTTTCCAGGCGTGGCTGGCAGGCATCAATGGAATACACATCAGCGAACTGACTCATCACCATGGTGGCAAAACCGGCTCCGCATCCCGCGTCCAGTACCCGTCCGTTCACCTTTTGCACATGCGGATAGACATATTTGAGAAAAGACGATTCCCCGCCGGAAGAAAAATTCTGCAGGGCGATAACTTCATTTAAACTGAACAGATCATTTTGTCCAAGATTTACTGCAATTTCCTGGCGGAACCAGTTGCGCAGCGCTACGTCAGAAGTAAAAGCAGCCACTATGGCATTGATATCATCATTTCCCACCCGGGCTGCGACAGCCGCCCGGCCCTGCTCATCCAGCATATTCCAGACCTGCTCAACAAAGAAAGGAAAACAAATATTGTCATGCGTATTGAATAGGATCGACTGCTGCGGAATTTTGTGACGCAAATCAGCCGTAGCCCGATAGAAATCAAGTAAAAAATTGATCGATTCCTCGTCATTGCGCGTAAAAATGGCCGCATAGCTTTCCGCCAGGTCCTTACAATCAGGCATCAGTTGCTGGTATAATTGCAATACATCTTGGTCAACCCGCTCAAAATAATAATCAAAAAACTTTCTCAACATATTCTCTGCCCCTTCCATCATCTGCTAAAATCTATCGATCAAATAAAGGCGCTGACGATTGCTGACTCGTTCGTAATCATCATCAAGCTGCCAATGCATATCGACGGTAAATGCTGCGACGCCATTTTTTACTGGAATGTATGGTATTAGCATCAGACCGGAACTTTGATAGCCCAGTTTGCTTTGATGATCAAATACCAGACCCTGATAATAGTTTTCAACAGCCGGCCGAACTTCCAATTTCTCGATCTCATCGCCGGTAAAATGATAACAGATACGGTTGCCAAAAAGGTCCCCTTGGCCAGTATGAATTAGAAAGACGTAATCAATTTGATCCAAACTGCCAGCAGAACAAGTTTTGTTGACAAATTCCACTTCACCGTTATTCCACTGCACGGCCTGCTGGACGTCAACATTTGGTTTCCCCTCACCTGCCGGGAGTTCCAGCCAGGCCAGCGGATGAAAATCAATTTCATCGGATGGTGCTGCCGAGCTGACCACTTGTACTGCCAGAAAACAATTGCCGGGAGAGATTTCTTCAAACGCAGCTTTGATGGTCAGCGACAAGCCATTGTCCTGCAACAGGTATTCCTTGCTGAGTTTGACAATCCCTGCCTGATGGTTGAGATTGATGCTTTTTGTGCAACTGAGCAAGGCCCGACAACAATTATCCTCTCGGAAAACTCCCTCCAATTCGTACAAGGCACGATCAAAGTCACCGATTTCCGTAAAAACTCCGTTGTTCTCGATTAGCAAACTGCAGCGCAGCGAATTACGGCAGATTTCCCGCCGGGCTCCTTCCGGGAAGATTTCCGCCTTCATACTGCTGTCGGTTTCCGTCATAATCAGCGGATAGGCATAGCGGTAAACGGAATGGTAAGCATCCAGCCCGGAAAAGTTTTGTTGCAGCAAGTTGGCCAGTGCAGCAAAGTTTGTCAGATCATCTCGCAGCACAAAATGATATTGTATGCAGCCGCCCACCGGGTCAATCGCCAGCGTCTGCGCAGGACTGGCCAGAACAACTTCCGTCTGGCCGTCAAAATCCCAATCAAGCAGGTTGGCACTTTTATTTTCCGTTGTTTCGCAGCCCATTTCCTGCATCAACTGATGCAAGAGTCGATGGGCGATTTCCAGATAAGCCAGTCCCTGCATGTCATAAAATGGGGATGAACCATACGACGGATGGCGGCTGGCCCATTTGGGATCCTCTTGGTAAACCAGATTCCGGACCCGGTTGATGATCTGATAATAATCACGGTAATGCGGAGGATAAGCTTCCGCCAAATATTGATCAATAAACACATAGCGCTCCAGAGAATTCATTATCGCTCTGATTTGCATGTCTTTTAATTCCGCCGAGGCAGTTATTTTTAGCGCATTACCAACAATATGGTGTTCAAAAGCATCCTGCTGTTTTTCAAACAGGCGCAGTCTGCTGATGACACGCCGCAATCTTTCATCGCCGTAAGTGACCCCGCGAATGCCTCGTTTGGCGGTCCAGTTTTCCCATTCAGGATAGCTGTGGCTGCTGGATACCGGATACGTATCCAGGATGCCGACCCGGTTGATATAGTCTTGCAGGCCAATAAATTCTACATCAGGATCGGCTTCCACCAAACGGAAGAATTCCATCAACCACTGTTTGTCGCCCTGCGGGTCCTTACTCCATTGTCCCATTTTCTCGGCATCCTCGAAGATTACCAGGATGGGGTCGAGGGCTCTTCCATATTGACCAGCGAACTTGTGCGCCTGTTCCAGGGTGTCTTTGAGATAAAAGTAATAATGGGAAGGTTTGATCTGCACTCGATCGTCCGCGGTAAAGGCATCTCTTTTCAACAGTTGATAACGGAATTGGGTATGCACCGGTATCGCATGAAATATCTGACCGCCGATCTCGTCTTGCAGACCAAAATACAGCATTTCGTCCGGGATATGAGCAATGGTTGTCAGCGCTACCGGATCTTTGAAACCAAAGTGTTTAAGGCAATAATCATACAATCCGCCCGGCCTGGAAAAGTGCGGCTGATAAAAGGTCTCCGCGTCCAGGTAATACAGCGGCGGGGCACCCAGCAAATATGCTGCCTGGGTGAGGTGACGCAGCAAATACTCTCCGCATTCACGTTCCACCAGGTGGATGCCCTGCCAATCGCGGGCTTCAACGCCAAACAGTTCGCGGCATAATTCATCATATTTTTTTATCTGATACAGACAGTCATCGATGCGGGAACTGAGCTGAATAAAAGGCTCGTCAGCCAATCCGCCGATCAGACCGATCTTTTGTGTGTTCAGGAGGTTTTTAAAATCTCGCAGATAGGCGGGCTTTTGCTGGCGGAACCAATAAAGAAAGGGACCGGAAAAATGCAGGTTGATATAGAATTTATCCAGCCCGGCAGCTTCCTGCAAAAGTTCCAGCCAAGGCTGATACGAGTTGGCAAATGCTTCTTCACGGGTTTTATAGAGTTGGAAATGCGGTTGATGAAAATGGGGGCAAAAGGCAATATAACCTTTCACAACATACCTCCTGACAAGCGTTATTTTAGAAAAGAGAGGAAGTCATCTTCCACTTCTACATTCATGAGCCAGTCGACATAATTTTCGCTGAAGTTTTCATCGCGTATGGCATTGACCAGACGAAGGAATTTGGTATAGTGTTCAAAAAAACGCTTCATAGCATAATCGCGGGTCAGGTTGTTGGTGACCATGAAAAGCCAGTCGCTGCTTTCAATCAATATCAATTCCCGTAACGCCTGTGCCAGGGAAGCAGCCTTAACATCACTGTCGATACTGCTTTTATTCAGCTCTTCAAACTCGTTACTGGCTTGCCGGATGATATCCCACATCCACTGGGTTTCTTTGTTTTTCCAGATATAATGCTTGCCCCCGGTACCCCAGGAAGATTCGAAAACTTGAGCTTCCCCGTCGGGAAAGTGAATTTGGGCGGGCAATATAAAATCCAATTCCTGGCTATGGGCAATGCCGCGCACCACCTCTTCCAGCCAGTCAATGCCTTCCCACCACCAGTGACCAAAAAGTTCGGTATCATAGCAGGCGATGATGAGGGGTTGGTCATATCCCAAATGAGCTGCTTCGCGACCGGTGTTGCGAATGCTGTTAATAAAATGATGGGCATGTTGCCTGGCTTTCAGCCGCGCTTGTTCAGGTTCGTAAACTAATTTTATTCCGTTGTTGCGATCGGTGATCCGCCAATACTTAAAACCAGAACGTGGGGACTCCCGATGGAATTCGCGGTAATCCTTGTCCCCCGGATAACCGTAATCAGCCGACCAGACCTGCTGGCTGACCATGGCATTGCGGCCAAAAACCAAAATGTCCTTGTCCTTGATTTTATAGGGTCGATAGGTGCTGAGTCCTGTATTGGCAAACATCTCGTCCTGACAAGTCAATTCCGGATCGACGATACTGGAGTCCCCCAGTGGCTTTCCGCCTTCCAAGGCGTGACTGTCAACATAAAAATAGCGCAGTTGACGAGCGATTAAAAGATCCTCAATGCCTTGGAAATATCCGCATTCCGGCAACCAAAACCCTTCCGGTTCACAAGCAAAATAGTTTTCATAAGCGCGGATGCCCCACAAGATTTGATGTTGCAGGCTTTTGCGGTCAAGCAGTGGCAGATAGGCATGGCTGGCAGCAGTGGCCATGATTTCAACTTCTCCGTTGTCTTTCAATTGCTTGAACACATTGACCAGGTTGCTGTCCAGTTCAAGGGTGAAGTCCCGTCTGATATCCCGGTAAAAGCGATGATAAAAAGAGGCCAGCGAAGCCATATTGGGCTCAGCGACCGACATATAATAACGTTCCTCTTCCGCAGCCTTATCTTCACGTTCGCGCAGATAGGCAACGAATTCTTTTTGTATATATGGTGAACTCAGTTGGTCCAACAAGGGCGGACTTAGACTCAAGGTGATCGGTGCTTTGATACCTTCTTCGCGCAAGCGCAGCCAAGTGCGTACGAAGGGGATATACGTTTCCGCCATGGCTTCAAATAGCCAAACTTCACCAAAAGGCCATCTCCCCTGTCTTTTAACGAATGGGATGTGACTGTGCAGCACCAGCATGATATTGGATTCCAATGGCTACACTTCCTTAAAAGTATTAACCGACATCGCTGTGGCCGGATGTTTTAACCCCCATACGGGCGATGACTTCTTCGTAAACCGCAATGGTACTATGGGCGATGGTCTCCCAGCTATACGTTGAGGCAATGGCTTGTGCGGCGTTTTTCGCAAATTGCCGGGCGTATTCGGTGTTCGTCAATAATTCAATGATGGCTTCCGCCAGCTTGGATTCATGCCCGGGCGGAACCTTCAAACCCGTCTGCCGATGCTCCACGATTTCCGATAGCCCCCCTACTT
>DAOTHZ010000059.1:11115-12697 GCA_035447945.1 Syntrophomonas sp. | reverse complement strand
GGTTTTTTTACCTCACCGCTGCTCCAGGAACGAATTTGTTCAGGAGAAGCCAGGGATATTTTGATCCGTTCAAAATTATTGACATCTAACAAATCATTCTCTCCCTTCCAGAAGAAGTGCTTACTTGGTCATTTAGATGCTATGATACGGGTTGATACAAGCCTTATATTAAATCGTCATCCAGATCCGGGGCTGAAAACTCCTTTTCATCCAGATCAACTTGGTCAAGATCTTCCTCTGGTTCAAAATCATCCTCTGCAGGCTTGTCACCCTCACCTTCATGAGCCATCGGCAAATCCGGCAGATCCATTCCCAATTCGATCGCCTTTTCTCTTTCGTTAAGAGCAAAATCAACATCTTTGATCTGAATCTCATGATCATCATTGGACAGTATTTTGATATCGAGGGCTAAACTTTGCAATTCCTTTATTAAAACTTTAAATCCTTCCGGCACTCCCGGTTCAGGGATGTTCTCTCCTTTAACAATTGACTCGTAGGTTTTTAATCGTCCCTGGACATCATCTGATTTCACCGTCAGTATTTCCTGTAATGTATAGGCCGCACCGTATGCCTCCAAAGCCCATACTTCCATTTCACCGAAGCGCTGTCCGCCAAACTGTGCTTTTCCTCCCAGCGGCTGTTGGGTAACCAGTGAATATGGACCAATCGATCGGGCATGGATCTTGTCATCGACCAAATGAGCCAACTTCAGCATATACACATAACCAACTGTTACCTCATGGTCAAATCTGTCCCCGGTTCTGCCGTCGCGCAGAATTGCTTTGCCGCTGGGCGGGAGACCAGCCTGTGTGCGCAGCTCTATAATATCTTCTTCTGTAGCCCCATCAAATATGGGAGTCGCAATTTTTATTCCCAATTCATTAGCAACCCAACCCATATGACACTCGAGAATCTGACCGATATTCATACGGGACGGTACGCCCAGGGGATTCAGAACAATTTGTACCGGAGTACCGTCATCCAGGAAAGGCATGTCTTCTTCTGGCAAGATTCTTGAAATGACGCCTTTGTTGCCATGCCGTCCGGCCATTTTATCTCCCTCGGAGATTTTCCTCTTCTGGGCTATATATACCCGCACCAGTCGATTTACACCGGGTGGCAATTCGTCACCGTTTTCACGGGAGAACCGTTTTACGGCAACAATCTTGCCTGCCTCACCATGCGGTACCCGTAAGGATGAGTCCCTCACTTCGCGGGCTTTTTCGCCAAATATGGCGCGTAACAGTCTTTCTTCCGGCGTCAGTTCGGTTTCTCCTTTGGGTGTGACCTTGCCAACCAGAATATCATCCGGCCGGACTTCTGCTCCAACCCTGATTACTCCTTGATCGTCAAGGTTTTTCAACATTTCCTCGGATACATTGGGAATATCACGGGTAATCTCTTCCGGTCCCAGTTTGGTATCACGGGCTTCACACTCATATTCTTCAATATGAATCGAGGTGAATACATCTTCCTTTACCAGTTTCTCGGACAGCAGGATGGCGTCTTCGTAGTTATATCCTTCCCAAGGCATAAACGCAACCATAACATTGCGGCCCAAAGCCAGTTCTCCGTTATCTGT
>DAOTHZ010000059.1:0-11015 GCA_035447945.1 Syntrophomonas sp. | reverse complement strand
TTTTCCAGGAATGGAATCAACGAAGTTGCCACACTGAATACCTGTTTGGGAGATACGTCCATATAATCTACTTTGTTGATCGGTACTTCAAGAATTTCTTCTGCATACCTTACTTCTATTCTTTCCCCTTTGAATTTACCTTTGTTGTCCAACGGTGAATTGGCTTGGGCAACAATAAATTCCTCCTCTTCATCGGCCGACAGATAGTGAATCTCATTTAACACCTGACCTTTTTTCTTGTCGACTTTACGGTAGGGGGTTTCAATAAAACCAAAATCATTAACCCGGCCATATGTTGCCAGCGAGCCTATTAAGCCGATGTTCGGTCCTTCAGGGGTCTCAATCGGACAAATCCTCCCATAATGGGAGTGATGAACGTCACGAACCTGGAAACCTGCACGTTCACGTGTCAGCCCCCCTGGCCCCAAAGCACTTAACCTTCTTTTATTGGTGAGCTCCGCCAACGGATTGGTCTGATCCATAAACTGAGACAATTGGGAACTGCCAAAAAATTCTTTTACCGCAGCCGTAATGGGGCGGATGTTGATTAACACCTGCGGCGTGAGGGTCTCCACATCGTGGATACTCATCCTTTCCCGCACAACCCTCTCCATCCTGACTAAACCGGTACGGAATTGATTCTGTAGTAATTCACCGATCGAGCGTAACCGACGGTTGCCCAAATGGTCAATGACATCCGTCTTGCCTTCGCCATTAATCAGCTTCAATATATAGCTGATGGTGGTAATGATATCTTCATGGGTCAGGTTGCGAATCTCCACCGGAGTATTTAATCCCAGTTTTTTATTGACTTTATATCTGCCGACTACTGCCATATCATAACGGCGGGGATCAAAAAAGAGATTTTTTAATAATTGTTCGGCAGCATCCTCAGTCGCAATTTCACCCGGACGCAAACGACGATAAAACTCAATCAAGGCTTCCTTTTTATTGGTCGTGGTATCCTTGTCCAAGGTACGGGCAATCGCCTCATCATTGTTGAACAAACCAAGGATATCTTCATTACTCTCATAGCCCAGCGCACGTAACAAAACGGATACGGGAATTTTTCTGGTTTTGTCAATACGGGTGTATATCACTCCCGCACTGTCCATTTCCAGTTCGAACCATGCCCCGCGATTGGGAATAATCGTTGCTCCATACAGACTGTTACCGGCTGCATCCATTTTCTCATTAAAATAAACGCCCGGCGATTTGACCAGCTGACTTACCACAACTCTTTCTGCACCGTTGATAATGAATGTTCCTTTGTCGGTCATCAACGGCAGATCTCCCATGTAGACTTCCGACTCTTTTATTTCTCCGCTTTCCTTGTCGCTGAGTCGTACCTTCAATTTTAAGGGAGCCTGATAGCTGACATCCCTTTCCTTGCACTCCTGTACCTCATACTTCGGTTCACCAAGACTGTAATCAATAAAATCCAATTCAAGATGACCGGTAAAGTCTGAGATAGGGAATACTTCCTGAAGGGCGGTTCTTAAGCCTGAGGTAAGAAACCAATCGTAGGAGCTTAATTGAACCTGAATGAGATTGGGAAGTTCGAGTACATCGACGATCTGGGAATATGTGAGCCTCTCGACAGTACCATATTTCACCATGTGTGCCATTCACTTCACCCCTTATAAAAGTTGGCAAAAGAGTGAAAAGCAAGGCCTAACTCTAATAAACCTTGCTTTTATTTTTTCAAAGCATAAAATAACTTGACCCTTTGCATAACGATACCATTATACATCTATAATGGCAATTATTAATGTTATCACATAACATTTTTCCAGTCAAGGAATGATTATTAATATTTTTATAACATAGAATTATTATGTATCGAACAATCTTTTTATTAAAATTATCCCCAATTTTTTCCTAACTTTGTTGCTCTTCCTCTTCATCATCGATGACGACATTATCCAATGAATACGTCTCATCAATGAGTCGATTGACCTTGCGCATCCGTACCGCAAAGAAGATTGCCAAAACGATAACCCCAAAAGAAAGGATTACAATGCCTAACCCCAGCCCGTCAATCATAATCGCCCGAAAGAAGAAATCCTGTTCGAAAACCTGTCCCGGTTGATCGATTTCCCAGCCAACTATATTATTGTCCCCGAAAGTACCACTACTATCAAGAATAAATCCGGGAACATTCATTTGCAGTCGCATTACATCATTTTGCTTCAACGCCGCGTAAAGCGTATTGGGTTGGATCTCCGGCAGTGCAGTCAGGGTAATAATCTTACAGCAAAACAAATCTTTGACCTTGGCCTGTACTGGAATTTTGTCGGCAAGGTTATTGTATGTTTGCCAGTTTTCTACGCTACGGCTGTAAGTCACTTGATTATCGGAACTGCTCTTTTGCCACTGCGTTTCTGTGTGAACTAATTCTTGGCCACTAACCAAAACTTTTTCCTGGACCGCACCATTTTCCTGCCAATCAATTTGCCAATCAACCGCAGCCAAGGCAACCGGACATAATAACAGACACAAAAAAAGGCTTAAAAAAACGATCGGGATATGTTTCCTCATTTTTTATCATTCCCCTCATTTCTGAATCTATACCTAATTTTATAACATTAATCCAAGATAGACCATGATTTAATTTATTTCATAAATTCTAATAACGGATATTTTGTTAATTTGAAGGATCAGTGCTTGCAAAAATGAAGTTTCCTTTTAGAAATGCTAAATAAGGCCTAATTCACGCATTTTATAATACAAAGAAGTACGATGAATCCCTAGATAATCAGCCGCCTTCTGTTTATTTCCGCCAGCTGTTTCCAAGGCATTGAGGATGGCAGCTTTTTCAGCCGACTCCCTTGATTCCTTTAAAGTAGGCAGTGGAGAATTACTCTTGTCTGAACCTTTCCCTCCACCAAAACGGACCAGATTTTCAATCTGGATGATTCCGCTCTGGCAATCCAAACAGGCTCTCTCGATACTGGTTTCGAGTTCTCTTACATTCCCCGGCCAGGCATAGTTATTCAAAAGGCGCATGGCCTCGGTCGCTATGCCTTCAATTCGGGTACCGTTCTGGCTGTTCTGTTGTTGCCAAAAATGTTCCGCGAGAAGTGGAATGTCACCGATTCTTTCCCGCAGAGGAGGAATACGAATTACAAATACGTTCAATCGGTAAAACAAGTCTTCACGGAAGAGATGCTGTTGCAATAATTTTTTAAGATTGACATTGGAAGCAGAAATGACCCGGGCGTCAGCTTTTAACACTTCTGTTCCGCCTACCCTTTCATATTCTTTTTCCTGCAACACTCTTAATAATTTCGATTGCATGGCATACGGAAGCTGGCTGATTTCATCCAGAAAAATACTGCCTTTACTGGCAAGTTCGAATTTACCCGGCTTGCCTCCTTTTTTAGCACCGGTAAAGGCTCCCTCTTCATAACCAAAAAACTCTGATTCCATTAGGTTTTCGGGTATGCCGGCACAATTAACCCTAATCATGGGCCCGTTTCGCCGCGGGCTTTCTTGGTGAATGGCATGGGCAAACAACTCTTTACCGGTACCCGTCTCGCCGTAAAGTATTACCGGAGCAGTGGAATCGGCAATCTTAAGTGCTTTTTCTTTGGCTTCCAGCAATGCCTCGCTTTGCCCAATGATGGACTGCATGGAGTATTTGGCACCGCTCAGTCTTTTAACCGTCTCCTTGTAATATGAAAGTTCCGCACTAAGTGTTGAAAGCTTGTTAATATAATACTGCATTTGAAGATATGGAAATACACTAACACCAATTGCACCGATGACCTTGCCCTGATACTCGATGGGAATACGGGATACAATGTGGCCTTTGCCTAATAGCTCCCAACGATCGGCAATAATCGGTTGACCGGTCTGGATGACTTCCATTAATCGAGTGGTGGGAAATACCTCCAGAACGTTTTTACCGATCACATCTTCGCGTTGAATTTCCATTTCTTTGGCATAATACTCACTGAAAAGCATAATTTCACCGTGCTCGTCAATAATAATGGCACCTTCAAAGCCGGCAAAAATAGTTTCCAGCAGCCCCCAAATGTTTTTGTCCAAATCAGCCAGTCCCGTCAAGAGGCTTACCTCCCCGCTCTTCCTGCTATGATCAATCAGACGCTGAGATGACGATCCGTATTTAAATTGCCATATACTAATTACTAGTATATGGCAATCGGGAACGGTAAGCACTCGTTTTTTTATTTATTTGTTTAACTGCACATGGGAGGATCGATTAAAAAGGAATCTGATTGGTTCGTGACCAGATTTTCATCTCCTTGGCAGCTTTGATCAAATCATCGCGAAAATCAGGATGGGCAATGTTGATCAAAGCTTCCGCCCTTCCCCAAATGGAATGGGCTTTCATGTTCACTTTGCCATATTCAGTCACCACATAATGAACCTGAGTACGTGGAACAGTAACGATCCCGCCCGGGGTCAGCAATGGTTTGACCCGGGATTGAATATTGCCTTCTTTGTCTTTATAGGTAGAAGAAAAAGCCAGAAAACTTTTTCCGCCCTTGGAATGGAAGGCCCCAACGACAAAATCCAGTTGACCTCCGGTGCCTGATATTTGTCTTATCCCGGATGATTCTGAACATACCTGGGTAAACAAATCGATTTCCAAAATATTGTTGATGGATACAACATTATCATTTCTGGCAACATCCTCGGGGCTGTTGGTGGTATAAACTGCCGAGGAAGCACACTGGGGATTGTCATCTAAAAAATCATAGGTATCTTGCGTGCCCAGACAAAAAGAAAAAGTGCTCTTGTTGATGTCTCTTGCTTTTTTGGCATTGGTGATTCTTCCGGTTTCATACATCCTTACCATCGAATCGCAGAACATTTCGCTTTGTATGCCCAAATCCTTCAAATCGGAATCGGCGATCATATTGCCGATGAGATTGGGAAGTGCGCCGATGCCCAACTGTATACAGGAACCATCAACAATTTCCTCAACAATGTATTGGGCAATTTTTCGTTCTTCCGGGGTTGCTTCCGGCGAAGGAGGTGTTGCAAAAACAGGGTTGTTGGAACCTTCAATAATATAATCAATTTCATTGATGTGAACATATTCATCGCTTCCACCCAGACAACGAGGCATGTTCTCATTTACTTCCACGATGGCAATTTTACATTTAAGGGCCATCCCACGGTTATGGGAATTACCCAGTCCAAAATTAAAACAGCCGGCTTTATCCATGGGTGTAACCTGGGCACACCAAACATCCGGCCAGTATGCTGCAAAATCAGGATTATAAGCCATCATGGTCGCCTCATGATAATTGAAAGGACAGTGACAGGCCAGTCCAAAGTCCCCAGCCGTACGATCAATCGCCGTAAAATACCAGCTAAAATACTGAAATGACTTCTGTTCGGTATCATTTTTAATGACTTCCGGAACCGGCAGGACTGTCCCCGTGCCTCGAACACTTACATTTTTCAGCCCGTCACCGGCTCGTTTTGATAGGGCAATATCAAAGTCAATCGGCTTGGTGGCAAACATTCCGTAATCAACGACATGGTTGGCTTGAACCAATTGGGCTGCTTTTTCCGGGGTGATTAATTTGGCCTTGTATTCATCCAGATAAGTCTTTCTCATTGTTCATCCTCCTTCACTTTTCTATTTGGCATAACCGGGCTGCTGTAAAATTTCAGAACTTAAAGCCATCCATGTTGTTTGGCTTTAAATGTGAGTTCTTCTCGGAAATCAGGATGAGCAATATTAATCAGGTTTGCAACTCTCCAAGAGATTGACCGGTTGCGTAAATTGACTGCACCAAACTCAGTAACCACAAAGTGGACATCATTGCGGGAAGTGGAAACTGTCGTTCCCTGCGGGAACATATCCAAAATGCGGGAATGACGGTTGCCTTCTTTATCGGTACGGGTTGATGGCAGGGCAATGATGCTTTTTCCGTTTTTAGCCATTTGGGAACCCAAAACAAAATTCATTTGCCCTCCGGTAGCACTGTACTGATATGTACCGATCGATTCAGCGGCTACCTGTCCAGTCAGATCAACCATCAACGCATTGTTGACGGAGACCATGTTGTCATTCTGGCGGATGATCCCGGGATCATTGACATTTTCAATCTCAAAACCTATGAAGGTTTCATTGTGATCCATGTATTCCCATAGTTCTTTGGTTCCCACACAAAACGTAAAAGGCACCTTGCCTTTCATTATGCTTTTTTTACTGCCGTTGGCTGCACCGCATTTGACCAGTTCCATAATCGAGTTGGAAACAACTTCGGTATGGAAGCCCAAATCATTTTTATTCTTCAGAAAGTGACCAATACAGTTGGCTAATCCGCCCAGTCCCAACTGAATGGTTGACCCATCCGGAATCATGTCTGCAACAATCGTCGCGATTTCTCTTTCAACCGGCGTGATGGGGATTTCCGGAATCTCAAACAATGGGGCATTATTCTCAATAATTGCGTGGCATTGGGAAACATGAACCTGGAAAACATCGCTGCACAACCAGGGGGTATTCGCATTGACTTCAACGATTAAATTTTCTGCCCGGTCGGCTAATCGTTTGGTACACAATCCGCCAAAGCAGGAACGATTCATAAATCCATTTTCATCGGGCGGCGTGACTACAGCCGCTACCTTGTTGATTTTGGTCTCATCCAGCCAACGCCCCAGGCTGCCCAAGTGATTGGGGACAAAATCAACGGTTCCAAAACTCATGCAATACCGTTCAGCCGGCCCGATAAATACTGTTTCAACCCGAAAACTATCCTTGTATTCGGGCTTCATATAATCATGAAAAGCCAAGGCAAATCCTTGACACAAGACTACATTTCGCAATTCCTCTGACCTTTTGGCCAATGCGGCTGAAAATGCGGGAGGTATCCCGGTCCCCCCCTGCATGGCAATCCGATCATTGTTTTTGATAAGCTTGGCTGCCTCTTCCGGAGTTTTAAGCCTGCGTTTGTATTCCTCTTTCCAATCCAATTTATACCCTCCTTCGTTATTTGTGGTGGATAAAGATTATATTGCTGTGTAAAATGATTGTAATGATGCAGTAGCTATATTACATTTGCAATATGTGTACCATTTTTTCACATCCACACAACATGGCAATCACAAGCTTCTTGTTTTGTTTGAATATTTTTTATTTTTTGAATGTTGCGTTATTTATATAGTCTATTGTTTTTTTTATCGATAATAATGCATACCTGTCAGGGTTCTGCGATACGTGTAGACTATTTTATACATATGTTGGTTTTTGCTACACCTTTCAGTCCCCTTGGGTAGAAGGCAGTCTTTGTTCCCTTCTATCTGCCACATTTACACCCCAAAAAAGCACCTCCCCATCCAAGGGTGGTGCTTTAAATCTCGTCTATTCCAATAAAAAAGAGAACCCTAAGCGGGTTCTCCAATCATTTCGTAAACATTATTTAATTTCTATACTGGCACCAGCTTCTTCAAGTTTGGCTTTGATATCGTTGGCTTCTTCTTTGTTGATTTTTTCTTTTACCGGCTTAGGTGCGGCGTCTACCAAATCTTTGGCTTCCTTCAGCCCTAATCCGGTGATCTCTCTGACTACCTTGATGACATTGATTTTCTTGTCGCCAACAGAAGCCAGAATTACATCAAACTCAGTCTGTTCTTCTTCCGCAGGAGCAGCAGCAGCGGCGGTCGGGGCTGCAGCTGCGGCTACAGGAGCGGCAGCACTTACACCGAACTCTTCTTCCAGGGCTTTAACCAGCTCGGACAGTTCCAAAACCGTCAGACCTTTTACAATATCAATAACTTCTTGAACTTTACTCATTTTAAATATCCTCCTTCAATTTCGCTTAAATGATGTTTTTGTAAGGGAATGCAGATGTGTTTATTCCCAAATTACTAACTGGCTTTTTGTTCTCGAATCTGATCCAGTGCCCTTGCCAAACCTGTAATGTTGGCATTTAACACGCGCACAAATGATGTGATGGGCGCCTGCATGGTTCCAAGAACAGTTGCCACCAATACTTCCCGCGAAGGCAGATCGGCCAGACTTTTAATCTTATCTGGCGTTATCACTTGTCCTTGTAAAAGTCCCATCTTGATTTCCAGATTTTTATGCGTCTTGGCAAATTCGAACAATACCTTGGCTGGAGTGACGGGATCATCCTGACTGAGGATGGCAGCATTGGGACCGTTGATCAAATCAGCCATGTCTTTATTGCCGGTTTGTTCCAGCGCAAAACGCAGCATGGTGTTTTTCAGAACTTTGACTTCAACGCCGGGAACGCGTAACTTGTTTCTCAGTTCGGTCATCTCGTCAACTTTTAAGCCACGATAATCAGCAAAAACCACCAGCATTGATTTCTCCAGGTGTTGCTTGATTTCATCCACGATTAGTTGTTTTTCTTCGATTTTGGGCATTCATTTTCACCCCCTTATGATGATGTATTCGATTTAAATGGTTTCGTTGGCAATGGTCAGAGAAATCGAAAAACCTCTGCAATCAGGCTTGCAGAGGTTAATAGCGTCCATTATAGAACATGTATTTCACTAACCTCAGCAGGCAAATTTAAAACTTTTTTAAGGCTTGCGCCACCAGCTATCTACAGTTATCAATTTTCAGTTTTAGATTTCCATCATTTTACTTGTTTGCGGCCATAATTACAAGCGGATTGATTTTAATACCGGGTCCCATGGTTGAGCAGATACTAACGGAACGCATGTATTGACCTTTGGCCGCTGCCGGTTTGGCTTTAATCAATGCTTCGGCAAAAGCATTTAGATTTTCCTGAAGTTTTCCCACTTCAAAAGATACTCTGCCAATCGGGGCATGCACGATCGAGGTTTTATCAACCCTGTATTCAATACGCCCGGCTTTCAATTCGTTGATGGTACGCTCTATATCGAAAGTAACCGTACCTGATTTGGGGTTGGGCATTAATCCGCGGGGCCCCAATATTTTACCCAGTTTTCCGACAACCGCCATCATATCAGGTGTTGCCACCGCAATGTCAAAATCGAACCAGCCGCCTTGAATCTTTTCCGCCAGTTCTTCTCCACCGACATAATCTGCACCAGCCTGCTCTGCTTCCTTAACTTTATCGCCTTTGGCAAACACTAGTACTTTACGAGTCTTGCCGGTTCCATTGGGCAGAGATACTGTCCCTCTGACTTGTTGGTCGGCATGTCGGGGATCTACGCCCAATTTGATGTGAACTTCAACCGTTTCATCAAACTTGGCTGTCGCGATTTCCTTGACCAGCGCAAGCGCTTCCTGCGGATCATATAGTTTGCTTTTGTCAATTTTTTTGATTGCATCGGAATAAGCTTTGCTTTTGTTCATTATTTAATCCTCCTTGTGGTTTGCGGAATGCTCCTCCCACATTGTTCAACCGTATCTCAAAATACTGTAATTCCAACTGCAGATTAATCAACTACTTTGAGTCCCATACTGCGTGCGGTTCCTTCCATCATTCTCACGGCAGCATCCAAATCGGCAGCATTGAGATCATCTTTTTTCATCTCGGCAATTTCAACCAGTTTGGCTCGATTCACAGTACCCACCTTTTTCTTGTTGGGTTCTCCGGAACCTTTTTCAATATTGGCAGCTTTCTTGAGCAAGTCAGATGCCGGCGGAGATTTCAGCACAAAGGTAAAAGATCTGTCTTCGTAAACGGTTATTTCTACCGGCACGATGAATCCGGTCTGGTTGGCTGTTTTTGCATTATATTCTTTACAAAAACCCATGATGTTGACACCATACTGACCCAACGCAGGTCCTACCGGGGGTGCTGGTGTCGCTTTGCCTGCTTTGATTTGCAGAGAAACTTTGCCCATAACCCTTTTGGCCACATTCACACCTCCTTATATTTTATCGATTTGTTCGTAATCCAATTCTACGGGAGTCTCCCGCCCGAACATGGAAATACTGACTCTTATCTTGCCGCGGTCTGGCAGCAATTCCTTGACAATTCCCTCGAAGTTTTCAAATGGTCCGTTTTTAACGCGAACATTTTCTCCCACTTCGATGTCTATTATCCTGGGTTTTTGTTCGACCAAACCCATTCGACGCAATATTTTGGTAATTTCTTCTTCCTGCAAAGGGATTGGTTTGGTACCACTGCCCACGAAACCGGTAACACCTGGGGTATGATGCACGACATACCAAGACTCATCATCCAAAATCATATTGACGATAACATATCCCGGGAATACCCGTTTGGTAGTTACTTTCTTTTTGCCGCCTTTAAATTCAACTTCCTGTTCCTCAGGAATAATTACATGGAAAATCTTGTCCTGCATGTTCATGGATTCAACCCGTTTGGCCAAATCTACTTTTATTTTGTTCTCATAACCGGAATAGGTATGCACCACATACCATTCGCCTTTTCTTTCAGTCAGCCAATCCGCAATAGCCGGGGCTGGTGTTTCAACAGGCATGACAGCGTTCTCCTTTGATTTGGATTGCTTTTTGGCGGTCATTGGCAACCACCTCCTTTAGGCAAAGGCATCCATAAATTTTGACAACAAGAAAGACAAGCCACTATCAAAAGCCCACAGTATCAGCGCAACAATTGTCACAGTTATGATTACAACACCGGTATAAGCAATCAATTGCCTGCGGTTGGGCCAGTATACTTTCTTGAGTTCATTATAAACACTGGACAAATATTCGCGAATATTGCCCCACCATATTGTAATACCACTTTCTTGCTTTGCAGGGGTATTATTTTTGGCCATTATTTCACATCCCCAGCTTTACTTGATCTCTTTATGGATTGTATGGGTGTTGCAAAATTTGCAGTATTTCCTTACTTCCATTTTTTCTGTGTTTTTTTTCTTGTCTTTGGTCGTTTGATAATTGCGCTGTTTACAGTCAGTGCAAGCCAACGTAATGCCTACCCTCACCTTGACACCTCCATCCCGTGTATAAAAATACTACAATACTCTAGCACATGCCTGCAAACAATGTCAATAGAGCATGTTTGGTACGTTTTGAGGAAAATGTTTTATTGCTCGATGTTGATAACTACACCGGAGCCGACTGTCCGGCCACC
>DAOTHZ010000058.1:9464-12947 GCA_035447945.1 Syntrophomonas sp. | reverse complement strand
TCAAATAACTCATACTTTACACCTCTTCATTATTTAATAAGTGTAATTTCTAATAACATTATATAATATCCGTTGGAATAATATATATATATTTGTAATAAAATTTAATTTATTAATAAAAAACTAATAATGAGGGTGTTCTTTTCGTTGTGCATTGCTCACGGCAAGCGGCATAGAGGGTTTTGCCAGATGCAGCAGGGCTGAGCGTCGGCATGAACCGCCAAAGCCCCGGACAATACAATGAAAGTCCGGGGCTTTGGCAATTGGAGGAAAGATTATTTTTTCATCTCGGCATACATTTTTCTCAAGGTGGTTTTTTCAATTTTGCCGATATAATTGTGAGGGATGGCCTCGAGGAACAGGTAACCGTCCGGAATATCCGGAATCCACCATTTCTCAATCTTGCCTTCCTCGGCGAATTTCAGCAGGTGGTCGCGGACATCTTCTGCGGTAGCAATCTCACCCGGTTTCAGAGCAATGCAGGCGCAGGGCCGTTCATCATAGCGGGGATGAGGGATGCCGATTACGGCACATTCCAGCACCGGTTTGAACTGGCTGACGGCATCTTCCAGAGTCAGGGTGGAAATCCATTCACCACCGGATTTGATGGCATCTTTGTTGCGATCGGTGATCATCAGGTAACCTTCCGGGTCGATATAGCCGACGTCGCCGGTGTTGAGCCAGTCGTTTTTCCACAATTCCCGGGTTTTGTCCGGCTCATGGAAGTACTCGTGGGTGCACCAGGGAGTGCGGACCACCACATTGCCGACTGATTTGCCGTCCCGGGGAAGTTCGCTGAAATCATCATCAACCACTTTGGCCTGGGAGAAGATCCAGGGAATGCCGCTCTTGATTAAATAAGTAATCTTGTCCTCTACCGGCAGATCCAGATGATCAGGCTTCAGTTGTCCCAGGGTCATGGCCGGACAGGTTTCGGTCATACCGTAGGCCGATTGGGTGAAGATCCCCAGTTCCCATGCTCTTTCGGCCAGTTGCCGGTTGAGTTTGGCGCCGCCCAGACCGACCCGCCAGTTGCTGAGGTCATATTTTTCCGCATCGGGATGGAAGACCAGCATATGAAGGATGGTAGTTACGCAATGGCTGAAATCGACTTTCTCTTCGGCCAGCCAGCGAAGAATCTTGTCAGGTTCATATTTACCTGGAAAAATAAACTTGCTGCCCAACATGAAAGCATAGTATGGAACCGTCCAGGCTTGAACATGGAACATAGGGGTCAGCGGCATATAGACCTGATTGGCTTTGAATTCGATACCGTTGGGGTACAGTCCCCAGGTCATACAGACGGAAATGGCATGCATGAACAGTTCCCGATGGGTAAAGACGACCCCTTTGGGATTGCCGGTGGTGCCAGATGTGTAACACAGGGTGGCACGGGAATTCTCCGATATTTCCGGGAACTCATAGTCTGCGGATTGTTGCTTGAGCAGGGCTTCATACTCGTAAACATTAGGCAGGGAAGTCGACGGTTGATAATCCTTTTTATCGGACATGATGACAAAGGCTTTGACCGTTTTAAGCTCATCCTTAAAGCTCTCTACCAGTGGCAGGAAGTCTTCGTTGATAAACAGGACAACATCCTCGGCGTGGTTGATGCAGTAGGCGATCTGGTCAGGCGCCATGCGGACATTGACGGTGTGGAACAGACTGCCGTAGAGAGGGATGGCCCAATGGGCTTCCAGATAACGGTAGGTATCCCATTCCAGCATGCCAACCGTTTGTCCCGGTTCCACTCCCAGGCTTTTCAGTGCGTTGGACAGCTGTTTGACCCGTTGGTAATGGTCAGTGTAGGTGTACTCGAATTCATCCCGGTACTTCATGATTTGGTTGGGGGCATAGATCATTCCGTAGTCTAAAAATCTTTTCAACGTGAGCTGCATTTGATAGCCGATACTTTCCAATCTCGTAACCTCCTTCGCTGCATTGACATCGCTACATTGTTTTCGGGGTGCTGACAATAGTATTGCTGATCCGGGATGACAGTATGTAATACAATTTTAAACCAAAAATAGACTGACGGTCAATGACTTGTGGTCTAATTAATTTCAAGGAGGTTGGACGAGTTGGAGATTGATTTGCAGTCACAAAAACGGCCGTGAAGGCCGCAGTTTTTTGCTGAATTTTTGAGAGAGGCTTAAACCATAAAACTGTGTATCATCATGCGCATGGCTTTATCCATGCGCTCGATCAAGTCATAATTGCCATTTTGCAGACACCAGTCATACGTAATCCCGCGCGAGTAGGAAACCACCAACTTGGACAGTTCATCCGCAGTCATATCCGTGCGAATCAGTCCCTGCTCCTGTCCTTCCTGTATAGCACTGCGAATAAAAGAAATGAAAGCGCGCTTGTCCGAACCAAAAAACGCATTCTCGGTGTCGATTTGCTGCTTATAGATCTGGGTGGTATAGTTCAAACTTTTTTCAATCGCGTAACGGGCTTGAAACATGGGCGCGTAAACGATTTTTTCAAAAACCGTGGTTTCCGGCGGCAATGAATCAAATTCCTGACTGATGCGTTCATCCACATCTTCATAGGTTTTTACAATAATGTCCGATTTCTTTCTAAAATAATGGTAGAAAGAACCTTTGGCTACACCAGAGGCATTGCAGATATCGTCAACGCTGGTATTGTCATACCCTTTTTCGGCCAACAGACGGACTGCGGTATCATAGATTCTTTTTTTGGTCTCAATGGCCTGCAGATCCCGGTTGGTCAATTTCTTTTTGTGCTTGTTGTCCGTCATTCTTCCATCCTCGTCAACTATATTACCGGTATTCTAACACATTTTGTCCTTTCCGTCAGTTGATGCGGGTATTGCTTGATGCTACTAAAGAAAAGACCGGGGATTGCAGCCCCGATCTTTTTCTCGCTCTGGCGGTGGGTGAGTTTATTTTTATGCTTTGGTAATGAATATACTAGTAATAAAGGGAGGCGGGATGTTTTTATCCGCGTTTTTGTTTTTCTTCCTCTTTTAAAATCCGCCGCAGGGCTTTGCCGGTTGCACTGCGGGGCAGGGAATCTCTGAATTCAACCTGATGGGGAACCTTGTAGGCAGCCAAAGATTCACGGCAAAAGGCAATTAATTCTTCGGCGGTCAGCGTTTCACCCGGATACACCTGTACATAAGCTTTCACTGTTTCGCCGCGATATTCATCGGGAAGGCCGATCACCATGGCATCGGCAACTTTTGGATGTTTCAGCAATGCCTCATCCACTTCCCGGGGATAGATGTTATATCCGCCGGCGATGATCAGATCCTTGATGCGGTCTACAATAAAGACATATCCATCTTCGTCCATATAAGCGATATCACCGGTGCGCAGCCAGCCATCTTCGAAGGCAGCAGCAGTTTCTTCCGGACGATTCCAATATTCTTTCATGACGATCGGCCCCTTGATCCAGATCTCGCCTTCTTCGCCCAGCGGTACATCATTTCCATCCGGCCCGACGATTCGCAAATCA
>DAOTHZ010000058.1:0-9364 GCA_035447945.1 Syntrophomonas sp. | reverse complement strand
GATTCCGCAAGCTTCTCCGTAAATGTGGGAATAGGGCAGGATGCTCAGCGTTCGCCGGCGATTATATGTCTGGTTGTCAACAAAGTCCGAACACCATCTGTTCGCGATGAAAGCGGTGGCTACAATGTTATATTGGGTCAGGACGGCTCCTTTGGGCGCACCGGTGGTACCTCCCGTAAACTGAATAACGGCTGGATCGTCATGTTGGATGTCAACCAACGGAGGGGCCCATATTTTATCCGTTTCCAGCACTTCACTGAAATGCAATTCACCGTCTTTCAGTCCCAGATCAGCGGCGCTGCTCTTGGGTGTGCCGGCCATGAAATCGAATAGTTTGGTAACGAAGACCGTTTTTATGGGCTGGGCACTCGCCTGGTTCAGTTCCCTGACCAAGGGCAGGATGGCATCATAAACGATGATTGCTTTCATGTTGGTATCGTCAAACAGGAAACGCAGTTCGTCTTTGGTGTACAATACATTCAGGTTGACAACGATCCCGCCCGCCATCAGGATCGCCCAAAAAGCGATGATGCCTTGCGGGCAGTTGGGCATCAGCATACCTACCCGGTCGCCTTTTTCGACACCGTTTTCCGCCAGCACATTGGCCAGCCGAGTGACTTTCAAATAGAGTTCATTGTAGGTTATTTCGGCACCATAGAACCAGGTAGCAACCTTGTCGGGTTTGTAAACGCTGGAATTTCTTAAAATGGCATAGGCAGGCATTTTGGGGTAGTTGATCGAATGCGGGGTTTTCCATTCAAAGTTTTCGCGCCAAAAATGAGTTTCATAAATTGATGACATTGAATCACCCTCTCGAAAATTATTGATCAATACATCTATGCCTGGCTGGCGATGTATCTAAGAATCATTTTAAAGATAGGTAGCTTGAAATGCAACAAAATTCTGAAAATTCTGACGAAAAAAGTTGAACAGGGTTTCCGCGCAAGTTTATACGGAATGAGAAAACAAGTGATATAATTATGTGGCAACCCGTGCAAGGAAAAAAAGACTTATTCCGGGAATAACAAAAACAAAGAAGGGAACGTGACCATGGAGCTGATTTATACTGGAAAAACCAAGGATGTCTACCGTCAAGGAGACGGCAATTATTTACTCAAGTTCAAAGACGATGCGACTGGCGAAAACGGCGTATTTGACCCGGGTTCCAACACGGTGGGACTGACCATTGCCGGGGCTGGTCGGGCCGGACTGCGTCTGACCAAGCATTTTTTTGAAGTATTACAGGCACAAGGTATTCCGACCCATTATATCGACGCCGATGTTGAAGCAGCCACCATGACCGTCAAGCCCGCCGTTCTCTTCGGCAAAGGCTTGGAAGTGATCTGCCGGCTCCGGGCGGTAGGCAGTTTCCTGCGCCGCTATGGAGACTATGTAGAGGACGGACAGGCATTGGATTATTTTGTGGAGACGACACTGAAAGATGATGCGCGCGAGGATCCGCCCATTACCGAAGATGCCCTGGACATGCTGGGCATTGCCTCCAAGGCTGAGTACCAGGTTCTCAAGGATTTAACCCAACGGATTACCGCCGTGGTGAAGGCAGAGCTGGCCAGGAAGGGCATTGAACTGTATGACATCAAATTTGAGTTTGGCCGGGTTGGACAAGACCAGCAAATTGTGCTGGTGGATGAAATTTCCGGCGGCAATATGAGGGCCTTCAAGGATGGCCGACACATTCAGCCGCTCGAACTGGAAAAAATGATGCTGGCGGATTAACCGATCAGGCCAATCGTCAAAAGATTAAGGGGTTGCAGGGTGAACTGCAACCCCTTTTTGCCCTTATTGTGACCGCTTGATGAGAAGTGTTGCCAGAGCGATGATGATGGCGATGGCAGCAGTGATGAACATGATCGGCGCACTCATTTCATTGATCTGGGCGGTGTTGGTGAAAGAAGCGTTTTTGAGCATCATACTGATCCCTGCCGCAACCGAACAGGCAATCGCCACCATTAGTATGAATCGTAAAACCGGTCTTTTGTTTTCTGCAGATGGCCCGACATAAGCGTGGTTGTTGATCAGGCGGATCAAATATATACCCGCACAAACGGTAACCATAATCATAATATTGGCAGGATACTCGATCCATCTGAACCCGAATCCATAAAGCCCCGCATCGATCATTAACAGATACATCAGCAAAAGGAAGGCCTGGTTGCCAATACTGTTTCTTTTTTGTACCTGCATTTCATCCAACTGGTTTTTTTTCATCAGCCTCATCCTCCCAAAAAATATCGTTGAGCGTTTTGCCCAATACTTTACAGATGGCTGTACAAAGTTTGATGGTGGGGTTGTAGTCACCGTTTTCGATGGCATTGATGGTCTGGCGGGTCACCCCCACTGCATCTGCGATGTCTTTTTGCGACATGTCCAGAGCCGCCCGCGCGGACTTTAGTTTCAGATTCTTGCCCAATCTCCCACCTCCAACGTTGTTGTAAACCAACTGTCAGCAAGTCCACAGTTTGCAGGATTTGATTGAAGTTCTGAATGTCTGCTTTTGGGGCGATGAAGGCAGGGGGTTGCTGGCAGGATTGGAAAACCGGGAACATGATCTGTTGCGCCAATATATCCGGAAAAAGCCGGATGAATGGCGGTCTGATAGCGGTTGGGAGGAATGGCTGTAACACTCAATTGGAACCATCAGCTGCGGAGCTTTTTGCGCTGGGCTTTGTCGGCGTACATGGCCTGATCAGCTTGCTGAAAAACCTCCTGCATGGGTTGCTCGACTCTGGTGCGCGTGGCATATCCGATAGAGATGCTTATAATGAAAGGACTGGTTTGGTTGTGCGCGTCAATGGCAGTTTGAATTTTTTCAACCAGATGCAAACAGATGGCATCGTTGCTTTTCGGCACAACAATGGCAAACTCATCTCCGCCAAATCTGGCCACGACATCATTGCTGCGGAAACATGACTTGATCAGCTGAGCGGCAGCAATAATCATTTCATCCCCGGCAGCATGACCATAGTTGTCATTGACTTTCTTCAGATAGTCCAAATCGCAGAGGATGATGCTGGAGGGTTCATGCCGTCCGCTTTCCATCCGTTTTAATTCCTCCGTAAAATAGGCCCGATTGTAAAGACCGGTCATGGCATCATGCATGCTGAGGTATTTGAGTTTTTCCTCCATTTGCTTGCGTTCTGTCATGTCGCGGGCAATACATTGATAAACCGTTTCTTCCGGGGTCTCAAAAATCAACTGCCGACTGACATTCAAATCAAACTTTTCACCGTATCGGTTGATTATGGTGACTTCATAGTAAACCAGCTGGTGCTCGGTTCTTTTTTCCAGGAACAAATCAATCACTCTTTGTCGTTGTTCAGGGACGACAAAATGAAGCGCATTCATATGGACCAATTCATCCTCGGAATAACCAAGAAGCTTTTCTGAAGCTTTGTTGACGGACAGATACCTGCCATTGACATCGTGCATATAAATCATATCGTAAGCATTTTCAAAAATATTGCGATACTTGGCCTCACTCTCCCGCAAAGCGGATTCCACATTTTTCATTTCGGCTATTTTTTGTTCCAGCTGCTTGGGCAGACGCAGATCCTGTCCGATGAACAGGAGCCCGACAGTATCCTGCAGGTCATCTTTGATCGTAGCGATACTTGCTTTTACCGGAATTAATTCACCGCGGGCAGTTTGTATGAAAACTTCTTTTTCCATGGTCAAGTCTTTTTGCTTGATCATGGCTGTATCGGGGAATCCTTCAGGGATAATTTCTGCCAGGGACAGGTGCGGCAGTTTTTTCGCAGGGTAGGCCAGTACTTCCTGGGCTTTATGGTTGGCCAGCATGATTTGGTCAGAGCGGTTCAGCAACAGGATGATGTCAGTGGAACGGGACAGGATGTCGTCCAAAGACAATGCTTTTTGCAAGTCCATTAGTTTGTAGCGGGTGATGGCATAAAGAATGGCAACCAACCATAGCAGTCCGGCCATAGGTACCAACCAAGGTAACAAAATCCCGAACGAGGGCAACAGGCTATATTGCAGCAGGAAGCAACCCAGAAGCAGCAAACCGGCCCTAACAATTATCCGGGCCTGGCGTTTTTCGCGTTGATACATGGAACTGCGCCCCCACTGGGCGATAATGATTAACATCATGGTGGAATAAAGAAGATAATAAGGCGTATGCAGATACCAGAACCAGTCACTGCGGGGACTGATAAAATCAGTCAACATATATCGGCTGATATCGGTGAGCATTGACGGGTGAACAATGGTAAACATCAAGATGATTTCAACTGCTATGGGAAGAGAAATGAAGACGAGGCTGCGCTTGGGCATGGAGTTTATTCTGCCGGTCAGCACAAGCGCAAAATAGACGCAAAAAAAGGGCAGACTGATCCAACCCGGGGAAGCGATTTTGTACCAGAACCAGATCCCGGCTGCAGATGAGGCCAGAGTAAAAACGAGATTGTAGGCACCGACCCATAAAACCGTACTGGCGATCAAGGCCAAAAAAGTCCGGTTTAGCGCTGAACGGGGATCCCGACTGATGGCATAAATACCCAGACCCAAATTAGCGAAAAACAGTATGAAGGTAAAGACTGGGGTGCTGTCCATTAAATCACCCGATTTCTGGGAAATAGATAATCTATTACTATGGTAATTGTTGCATTGAAATAACATGAATGTGTGCAAAAACAAGTGCGAAGGTTTAAAAAATTTCTCAGTATTCATTTTACTATGAAAAAATATAAAATGTTGGTTTTATGAAAAAGCGAGTCAGAATTAGCTTCTGACTCACCTATCATAACACAGATTAAAATGCACCTGCTCCTTGCACGTAGCGACTGGGCGAGATCATTACTTTTACATTTCCTGCCATAATCATACCTCCAAACCAATTGCGATTAAAAAGATGAAATATTCAAACAAATAGTGCGGCAACAGAATTATCATAACATAAATGAAAGCATAGTCAAACAGATCGCGAATATGGACGAATTCTTCCTTTGCATAAACGGAAACATTTTTATGCCTGGCAAAAAAAATGATCCGGGCCAGATACCCGGATCATCATCGGTACAAATGCAGATTACTTTTCCGTACAGTAAACAAAACCGACTGTTCCCAAGCCGGTATGGAGTCCGATCACCGGTCCGATGGAACGGATGTCCACCTGCATGTCATATCGTTCCATCAGCATGTCCCGTAGATTTTCGGCTTTTTCCGGAGCATTGATATGATGGATGAGGATCTCCCGCAAACCGTATTTTTCCCAATCTTCTTCCAGGAATTTCAGCATACGTTTGATGGCCGCTGATGTACCGCGGGTCTTTTCCATCAGATGGGTCATGCCTGTTTTCATGTCCACGGTGAGAATCGGACGTATATTTAAAATCGTTCCCAGCAGGGCGGAGGCAGTGCCTATGCGACCACCTTTTTTCAGATATTTTAATGTTTCCGGCACAAAATAAAAGCGTACCCGTTCCCGCACATATTGGGCTGCTTGAAGTGCGGTGTGCAGACTGGCCCCTTGTTTTATCTCGCGGGCTGCAGCTACGACTTGCATTCCCAGTGCCATGCAGTTGGTATAGGAATCCATAATATCGATTTGCACCTGGGGGAATTCCTGTAAAACTTTTTCCCGGGCTTTCAACGCAGTTTCATAAGTGCCGCTCATGGCGGATGAAATAAAGATGGCCAGGATATCGTCTCCGTGGGCAGCGATTTCCCTGAATTTTTCTATGATATCTCCCAGGGAGGGCTGGGAAGAGGTTGGGATGACGCCGGTTTGCTCAATTTTGTTGTAAAAATAATCGTAATCCACCTCGGTTTCCAGGAATTGTTCATCAGGAAAATTGACACTGAGCGGAATCAGTTCAATGTCCAATTCTTTTTGCGTATCCGGATCAATATACGATGTGCTGTCGCTGATTACTTTGATGGCCATTCGGTTCTACATCCTCTCCGTTTATTCTCTAATGTTTCCATTATATGAATAAACATGCATGAGCGCAACCAAACATGTCGAATGCTTGTTTCCCCGGGTTTATGCAACCCGGGGAAATAGTTGTATCCTGTGCCAATGGGTTATATTGCCATTATTCTGACCCGCCTGGTTCCGGGAGGACGTCCGGCGGCACTTCGGCCGCGATTGCCGGGGCATCTGCTTCTGTCGTGTCTTCCGGGACGGTGGTATTCGGGTTGAGCTTTCTCCACCATTTCCCATGCCGGTGGATGACATAGTCCCGGTCGATTTTGCCGGTAAACATACTTATCACCAGGGGACGATTGGGCTTCAGCAAAAACGCGAGAACATGCACAATCACCGAGAATAACAAAATCACGGTAAAAAGATTGTGAATTTGCGCCAGCCAGAAGATCGTATCCGGAGAATAACTTGCTCCGACCGTATTTTTATATACCTTCAGTATCCCCGTGACAATCAAGGCGAAAATAGAAAAAGCGGTTACTGCAAACGCCAGCCTTTGTTCTGCCAGGTATTTGTCACTTTCAGGTTCTTGGGCCAGCCCAACCATGGCTTTAAAAATCTGCAGCGATTCTTTAAAATCACCTTGGCGGGGCAGGATGTCATATTTTTTGGTAGCAATCAAATAGGTAACATAGTAAATACTAATAAAGACAAGCACGATGGCTGCCGCGTAATGCAGGTGCAAGGTTACCCAAAAATCACTCGACCAGGCCAGACCCGGCAGCTGATCAACAAAGTACCTTTTATATAGGGGCATTTGTCCAAACCCGGAGAAAAACAGCACCAGAATGGACAATGCCGTTATCCAATGGGTAAAACGAATGGCCAGATGGTGGCGTTTAATTTTCATCTTCGTCCCCGCCTTTCATGATATTATAGGCGGTTAACCCGGCAGCCATAATCCCGGCTACGGGAGCCAGCATAAAGCCGCTCATCATCTTGTCTGGTTCATCCAAGGGATTCTTACTATTGACCGCCATGTTGATTTTACCTGGTTTACCGTCCCAATCTTGTTCCATGATGGCTTGATTGATAGCTTCAAAGGGGACTTTGGACAAATAAAAGTTGGATGTTCCTCCATTTTCGGTATCGCCATACACATAGCCGTTGTTTTCCTGCGCCCACTGATGTGCATAAGCCCGTAACTCTTCCTTGTCGCCAAAACGGATCGCGCCGCGGGGACAAGCGCTTGCACAGGCCGGCTTTTCTCCTTTTTGCAGGAGATCGTAACACATGTCGCATTTATACATGACACCACCGCCCGCGTAGGTGGGTGCGATTTTTAAATACAAACCTACGCCTCCTTGACGCTGGGGGATATGCCACGGACAGACATCCCGGCATTTGGCGCCGCCAAAACAGCCGTTGGGATTGATGACTACCGGCCCTTCCGGCATTTTATCATTGACCCCGAAGGGACATAAAGTGGAACAGGGAGGAAGGTCACAATGCATACACTTGCGGGGTATGTGAACCTTGACCAGCCGCCCGTTATGATTCACCTCCAAATGTTGTACATACGTCCAGTTGTAGGGCGTCAGACGATTGGTGAGGTTTCTTTTTTCCGACCAGTCCTCATGGGACTTTTGCGGCCAATAATCGCCAATAGGTTTTTCCGGCTCCGGAAATCGGGTCTGATTTTTCAATCTGCAGGCAGAGACACACAATGGAGTGTCCAAATGACTGCAGCCGTCACACTTCTCCAGATCATGCAAAAGCGCATAGTTTCCTTCCGCAACCGATGCAGCTGCTGCCTTGCCGGCCCCGGTCATAATCGTGGCTGCACTAATCCCTGATACCGCCGCTCTTTTAAGAAATGACCTTCGCGTAATGGGCATCTTTGTTCCTCCTTTATTATACCCGGGGTAGGTATATGATGTTTTTAATTGTATGCGCAGATAATGATTTTGGCAAGAGGGAATTTGCTTTTCCAGCTCCCCGTTGCTGAATTACAGTAGCTACAGATGGTGTGTGATGCTGAACGTCGGAAGCGAGCCGCAGAGTGAGGAGGACTTGCCATGGCAAGGCAAGACAAAACAAAACAAAGGAATCATCCAAATTCACAAGATGTTAAAAAATAGTTGAAATAATTACATAATGAAATATAATTGGTTTTATATTACATTTTAAAATTACGAAATGTAATAATTCACACATAACGTTATATCAATGATGAGAAACCTTGTAATCCCAGGAAATAGAAGGGAGAGGAGGAATCATCCGGTGACAGGTTCAAACCGGTGGTTGGCTTGGGAAGGGTATTCTCTCATTATGTATAGAGATTTCATGGTAAACAACTGCAGTCAGGGAACAAGGCAAGGCTGTTCAGGCAATGCTGTTCTTGCAGTCCTGTTTAAACAGACATCTAATAGAATTATCTATTGCGGGGAGGAAGAACATGACTTTTGGCTTTACGTATAACGAGGACCAGTTGGCTTTGCAGCGGACGGTTAGAAAATTTGTTGAGAATGAGATTGTACCTGTACGGGCGGCCTACGATGAGTCGGAAGAATTTCCCTGGCCGATCGTACGAAAAATGGCTGACCTGGGGCTGAACTGCATGAATGCACCCGAAAGATACAACGGTATGGAGTTTGGCCATATCGGCTTGTGTATGGTGATTGAGGAGCTGAGCCGCGGCTGCCTGGCGATTGCCATGACGCCCAAAGTCAATTTGCTGGCCTCAGAACCGGTTCTCTATGGAGGTACCGAGGAACAATGGGATTACTGGTTTCCGGGTTTATGTGAGGAAGGCCAGCTCGCAGCTTATGCAGTAACTGAGGCCGGGGCAGGCTCTGATGTGGCCGGTATTACAACGAGTTGTAAAAGAGATGGGGATTATTATATTCTCAACGGCACCAAAATATTCATCAGCAACGGCAAACACGCTGAAAAGCTGACAGTGCTGGCTACCCATGACAAAAGCAAAGGCAACCGGGCGCAGAGCTTTTTTATGGTAGACACAAAGACGGACGGTGTTTCCTTTGGCAAGAGCGAGCATAAAATGGGGCTGCGCTGTTCGGAAACTTCAGAAATCATTTTGGATCATGTGAAAGTACACAAAAAATATCGACTGGGGGAAGAGGGGGATGGTTTTAAGCTGGCCATGAAATCCTTCAACTCTTCCCGTCCTTTTGTAGCTTCGGCTGCTACTGGCCTGGCTACCGGAGCGTTCGAATTTGCCCGTGACTATGCCCGGGAGAGAAAAGCTTTCGGCCGGAGCATCGGGGATTTTCAGGGGATTCAGTTTATGTTGGCGGATATGGCCATGGAAATTGAAGCGGCTCGCTTATTGTGGCAGAAGGCAGCCTGGTTGCTGGATGAAAAAATGATGGCGGCGGACCTGTCGGCGATGAGCAAGTGCTATGCTGCCGATATGGCCAACCGGGTTGCTGCCAA
>DAOTHZ010000057.1:11875-13154 GCA_035447945.1 Syntrophomonas sp. | reverse complement strand
TTTGTCTGCTGACTTTGCTTCCCTGCTGCTCGGGGTTATAGTACAATAATCAGAGAAATAGGTGCGCAACGGCACGCAAAAGAGATTGGCTGCAGGAGGATGAAAGAAAAAGATGGACAAGAAAAATGGGTTGAGAATTGCACTGGCGCTGGTGTTTCTTATTGTCATCCTGATCTATACGGGAACCGGCGGTGCGGAGCTCATTCCAACTCTGCTGGGATTTGTACTGGGCGGAGCAGGGATTTATTTCATTTATAAAAAAGTGTTGAAGAAATAAAGCATCATCACCAACTGCCTTGCTGCCGGGCAGACCGGTGGGGCAGCGCATACCTCCGGGAACAACATCTAAACGACGCTTTTTACACTGTTTTGAGGCAACAAGGGTAGGTAAGTATGTCGAACGAACAAGAACTGATTAAAAAGCAAGCCCGAAGAATCAATGAACTGATGACCCTCATTGATTTTGTCAGCGACGGGGTGCTGGTGACCGACGAGCAGAGCAACATTATCATGATCAACAAGAATCATGTTTTGATGGAGTTTTCCACACGGGAAGAGATCATTGGCAAAAGCATTCCTCAGCTGGTTGACGAAGGCTATTATGTTGAATTGAAACCGATTGCCCTGCCAGAGCTAAAAGAATTCTTGCTCAGCAAACAATCAGTTAATTTTGAAATGATTACCAAGCTGCACCGCAGAATTTTCAGTACTACCCAGCCAATTATGGATGAATTCGGTAACATCAAATACATAGTTTATACTTCCCGGGATATCACGGAAATTAAACGACTGCGCAACGAACTTGAAAAGGAAGCCTATTTGCGCAAGCTTTATCAGCAGGAACTGATCAGCAAGGAAGATGTAAATACCTTTGTTTCCGAAAGTACCAGAATGAAACATATATTTAACATCGTTCAGAAGGTCAGTCAGGTGGACAGTCCGGTTTTTCTGACCGGGCAGTCCGGGGTTGGCAAGGGATTGATTGCCAACAAAATTCACGAACTCAGCCGCCGGGGACCACATCCTTTTATTCAAATCAATTGTGCCGCCATACCGGATTCCTTGTTTGAATCGGAGATATTTGGTTATGAGGAGGGGGCCTCTACCGGCGCTAAAAAGCAGGGCAAACCAGGTTTGCTTGAATTGGCCGGAGAGGGAACGGTTTTCCTGGATGAAATTGCTGATTTGCCGTTGCCCATGCAGGCCAAATTCCTGCAGGTGCTGCAGGAGGGCGAATTCCGCCGGGTAGAAGGGACGACCTCAATTCATTTGCGCTGCC
>DAOTHZ010000057.1:0-11865 GCA_035447945.1 Syntrophomonas sp. | reverse complement strand
ATCTCGGCGACCAATCAGAGCGTGGAAGAGTTGCTTAAACAAAAACGCTTCCGGGAGGACTTGTATTATCGTCTATGTGTGATGCCCATCCATGTGCCCAGTTTAAGTGAACGCCGGGATGAAATACTGCCGCTGGCGGATATATTTCTGCGCCGTTTTAATACCAAATACGGCTTGCAGAAAGAGCTGAGTCAGGATGTAAAGAAATGGATGTACAACTATGACTGGCCAGGCAATGTCAGAGAAGTCCAGAATATAGTGGAACGATTGGCGATTGTATCAGATTCTGACCTGATTGACATGGATGACCTGGCCCGCACCCATGTGAAAATCGGCGATAATGCCGACTATCTTAGCCTGGAAGACAGTATTTCCCTGAAAGAGGCCAGCGAAAAACTGGAGAAGATACTCATCGAGAGAGCCAGCAAAGCCCATAAAAATTCGCGCGATGCGGCGGAAGCCCTGGGGATCAGTCAGGCCACCTATCTGCGCAAGGCACATAAATATGAAGTGCTGGAAAATGATTAAATACGGATTGGCCCGGTGAGGCCAGGCACCAACGCAGCAGTGGGTCAATCCGCAGCGTTGGCCGGCCAGGCTCAGGGCTGATTATCTTCGAACATGTTTGGGGACGAAGCCGCTGCCCTCCGGGGAGGGGAGTGAATAAACCGGAGGACAGGGCTTTATGATTGCTTATAAAAGGTATCCTGCCCGTCAAGGGTCAGCATCCTGCGTGTTTACATAAACGCTTCTTCAGGGCAGTCAACCGCACTGGTATCGGCGGCCTTCATCGCTTTTTCCATCGCAAAGATTTCCGGGACAACATTCATGACATAGAAGCGGGCACTGGCGATTTTGCCTTTGTAGAAATTGGCATCATAGTGGTCATCGCCAAGTTCCGCCAGTTTGCCGGCGGCCAACAGCGCCTGGTCAAGCATCAGCTTGCCGCTGTATAAACGCGCCGCCGCGTGCAGGGTGCGAGTGGCAAAGAGCTGTTTCAAGGGGATGTTGTTCTTGGTCCAGTCGGCATTCAGCGCCGCAATGCTGTTGAACGCCTGCAGGGCTTCCTCCAGCATGGTGAATTCTGCTGCAAACGCGGCCGATTTGTTGACCAGCACGAAAGTCGCGATTTCAGCCAGCCATTTTCTGAAAGGTTCACCGTCTTTCATGGTGAATTTGCGGCCAGTGAAGTCCTGCGCCTGAATAAAGTTGGTGCCTTCCCAGAGAGAATAAATTTTGCAGTCCCGGGCCAGGGAGGCGGGGGCATATTCTTCCATAAAGCCGTAGCCGCCGTGAACCTGGATGGCTTCCTGAGTGAGAATCCAGGCCATATCAGAAGCAAAGGATTTGCACAGCGGATTGTTGATCATAAACATGTCATCGGCATATTCCCGCTCCGCCGGGTCAGCCGCTTCGTGTGAGAGGTCTACATAATAATAGGTTTGGTAGAGCATGGCCCGGATGGCTTCCATGCAAGATTTCTGGTACATCAGCATGCGGCGCACATCTTCATGTTCAATAATTCGCACACTGGATCCCTTGGGGTCGGTGGCTTTTCTGCTCTGTACCCTGACTTTGGCATAGTCCAGGGCGGCATAGTAAGCCGCGCCCAGCGCCCCCAGAGAAAACAAACCGGTGTTGAGTCTTTCTTCATTCATAAAGCGGAACATCTGCGCCATTCCTTTGCCGCGTCCCTCCACTGGGAAGGCATCGCCCACCAGCCAGCCCAGGCAGTTGCTGTTTTCACCGAAGGACAAGGTGCAGGTGGCGGAACCGTGCAAGCCCAGCTTGTGTTCGATACCCACTGTGGTTACATCGTTCCAGGCACCCATGGAACCGTCGTCATTGACCCAGAACTTGGGAACGATAAAGAGTGAAATGCCGGCGGTACCGGCTCTGGAACCCTCTGTTTTGGCCAATACCAGATGAATCATGTTCTCCACACAATCATGGTCTCCGGAAGTAATAAAGCACTTCTGACCTTTTATTTTGTATAGCCCTGGTATTTCCGTGGCAAATGCCTTGCTGGCACAGGCGCCAACGTCGGAACCGGCACCCGGTTCAGTCAGGCACATCGTGCCGCCCCATTCTCCGGCAAACAATTTGTCAAGGTAGAGCTCCTGCTGTTTGGGGGTCCCCTCAAACTGGAGTACGGTAGTAGCCCCTTGGGTCAAACACCACAGCATGACGATGGCTGGAGATGCTCCAGATTGCTGTTCCAGAATCGGTGCATACCAGGCCAGAGGCATACGGCCCTCAGACTGGCGGTCGCCCCACTGTGGTCCTAGTCCGGCTTCCATCACCGTGTTATAGACGTTCTTGAATGAGTCAGGGGTGATGACCGCCTGTTCCTCGCCGCCCACAAAGCTCATGCCGATTTCATCCGAGTCCTTGTTGGCCGGGCAGATGACATCCCGGCTAATCTTGGCGTTGACCTCCAGAAATGAATCGATATCATCCACGCCATAATAGTCCTTGTAACCGTCACAGGACAGAAGTTTGTCCATGTCGAGCCATTCCTTGATCTGAAACTTGATATCACGGGTTTGGTAGAGATACGTACTGTGCGGCATATAAATTCCTCCATTTCAAATTGTTGTTCCCGTGGGCTGGTTATCATTTACGTTTTCTGGCCGATTCGGGATTGGCATTGTTAATGCCGCCGCACCGGCCGGGTCTATGCGTTCATGACGGTTGAGTAAATTCGTCGGCAGCCTAGATCCGTTCGACAATCACCGCGGCGCCCATGCCGCCGCCGATACACAAGGTAGCCAGGCCGTAGCGGGATTCTCTCTTCTGCATTTCATGCAGCAGTGTGACCAAGATGCGGCAGCCGGATGAACCGATAGGATGGCCGATGGCAATGGCACCGCCGTTTACATTTACCTTGTCCATCTTGCCGGCAAAGCCCAAATCTCTGGCGACGGCAATGGATTGGGCGGCAAAGGCCTCATTGGCCTCAATCAAATCAATGTCGTCGATGGTCAGGCCGGCTTTTGCCAGCGCCTTGCGGGTGGCTGGAATGGGGCCCAGCCCCATAACTTTGGGATCCACCCCGCCAGAGGCATAGCTTGCGATTCTGGCCAGCGGTTTGATCCCCAATTCATCAGCTTTTTCTCTGGACATCACTACCACTGCTGCGGCGCTGTCATTAATACCGGAGGCATTGGCGGCGGTTACACTGCCATCTTTTTTGAAAGCTGGTTTCAAAGTGGCCATTTTTTCCAAACTGGTTTGCTTGGGAAACTCGTCAGTGTCAAAAACCGTCTCGCCTTTTTTACTTTTGATTACCACCGGTACGATTTCTTCTTTGAACCTGCCGGAGGCAATGGCGGCCGCGGCTCTTTCCTGGCTGCGGAATGCGAATTCATCCTGCTCTTCGCGGGTAATGCCGTATTGATCGTTGATGTTTTCCGCGGTAATGCCCATGTGATAATTGTTGAATGCTTCCCATAGACCATCCTTGATCATGCAGTCAATTAGTTCGCCTTTGCCCATGCGGTAACCGTAACGGGCCTGATCGAGGGCGAACGGTGCTGCGCTCATGTTTTCCATGCCGCCGGCCACAATGATGTCCGCATCTCCGGCCTTGATAATCTGGGCGGCCAGACTGACTGCACGCAAACCAGAGGCACAAACCTTGTTCACGGTAAAAGCAGTTATTTCCTGGGGCAGACCGGCTTCAATCATTGCTTGACGGGCCACGTTCTGTCCCTGCGCGGCTTGCAAAACGCAGCCGAAAACCACTTCATCCACCTGTTCGCCTTGCAGTCCTGCTCTTTGCAGTGCTTCTTTGATGACCACTGTGCCCAGTTGAACGACGGGGACATCTTTGAGGCTGCCGCCGAAAGAACCTACAGCGGTACGACAGGCACTGACGATTACGACTTCTCTTGTCATAAATAAACACTTCCTTTCACGATCGCTTTGTTTTGATGAATCAGTTCGCATCGTTCTTGCCCAGAGTTAAAGCAAGCTTTGTGCCATATTAGGAGGATGGGCGGCCTGATTCGCAAATGAAGCAGAAGAACACATAAAAGCACTACCTTGCTGCATAAAAAAATCAACTATGCTTCATCCTTGAAAATCTTATAAATGACTTTTAATTTGGACAGGGGAATATTTTGTGCCTTATCACCGGGAAAGGGCACGTATTTGCTTCGTTTATGCAGCAAAAAAACGGGATGCATATTAAAAAACAAGTATTGGCGGGATTTTGCTGCGTCCGGGTTGCTTCAATCCTGCGGCAGCGATATTTATGATTGCGTTGATTTATGCGAAAAACTTGCGCTGGCCGGCGTAAATTAAGTAGAATTTAGAATGTATTGGAATACAAAAGAGCGAGCGAGATTTACACAGATCTTGATGAGGAGGTCGCAATTAAATGCCGACAAACAATTTATCCAGTGTATACGATCCCGGGGAAGTTGAAGGGAAATGGTACGACTTCTGGAAAAGCCATAATTATTTTGCGCCGGCCGACGATCAAGGCCAAAAAACATTTACGATCGTCATGCCCCCGCCCAACGTAACCGGGCAGCTGCATTTGGGTCATGCGCTGGATAATACGTTGCAGGATATCCTAACCCGCTGGCGCCGCATGCAGGGTTATCGTACCCTGTGGCTGCCGGGCACCGACCATGCCGGTATTGCTACCCAGGCCAGAGTGGAGGAGGCGCTGGCGGCAGAAGGCTTGAGCCGTTATGATTTGGGCCGGGAAAAATTCCTCGAACGTGTATGGAAATGGAAACACCTGTATGGCAGTCGAATCACTGAGCAACTCAGCCTGATGGGTTCTTCCTGTGATTGGAGCCGGGAACGCTTTACCATGGACGAGGGTTGCTCCCGGGCGGTGCGGGAAGTTTTTGTCAATCTTTATGAAAAAGGCCTGATCTATCAGGGCAACTATATCATTAACTGGTGTCCCAAGTGTCAGACGGCCATTTCCGATATTGAAGTGGAGCATGCTGACAGCGACGGGCATCTGTGGCACATCAAGTATCCGGTGGAAGGCAGCGATGAATTCCTGGTAGTGGCCACCACCCGCCCGGAAACCATGCTGGGTGATACCGGCGTGGCGGTTCATCCCGAGGATGAGCGCTATGCCGCATTGGTCGGTAAAAATGTCATTTTACCGCTCATGAACCGGGTGATTCCGATCTTTGCCGATGAATATGTGGATCGGGAATTCGGCACCGGAGCCGTCAAAGTTACCCCGGCCCACGATCCGAATGACTTTGATATGGGACGGCGGCACCATCTGGAAGAAATTGCGGTAATCAATCTGGATGGCACCATGAATGAAATGGCCGGCGCTTATGCAGGACTGGATCGCTATGAATGCCGGCGTCGGATCGTAGATGATCTGCAGGCCTGCGACTTGTTGCTGGCGACCGAGGATCATCGTCATGCAGTCGGTCATTGTCAGCGCTGTGACACCGTCATTGAGCCGCTGATTTCCAAACAATGGTTTGTAAAAATGAAACCCCTGGCCGAGCCAGCCATTGCCCGGGTGTTGTCGGGAGAAATCAAGTTTGTTCCGGAACGCTTTACCAAAACCTATATCAACTGGATGGAAAACATTCGCGACTGGTGCATCTCCCGGCAATTGTGGTGGGGACATCGGATTCCCGTCTGGTATTGCCAGCAATGCGGTGAAATCATCGTCAGCAAGGATGATCCCACGGCGTGTCCGGCTTGTGCGGCGAGTGAGCTCATGCAGGACGAGGATGTGCTGGACACCTGGTTCTCCAGCGCCCTGTGGCCCTTTTCAACCCTTGGCTGGCCCGAGCAGACTGCTGACCTGGCCGACTTCTACCCCACTTCAGTGCTGGTCACCGGGCGGGACATTATTTTCTTCTGGGTGGCGCGCATGATCTTCTCCGGCATTGCGCATACCGGGCAGGTGCCTTTCCATGAGGTCAATATTCATGGTTTGATCCTGGACGGGCAAGGCAGGAAGATGAGCAAATCTTTGGGCAACGGTATTGATCCCATCGAGGTGATTGGAAAATACGGTGCAGATACGCTGCGCTTTTCCATGATTACCGGAGTTACGCCCGGCAATGATGTTCGTTTTCACTGGGACAAGGTGGAGAACAGCCGCAATTTTGCCAACAAAATCTGGAATGCATCCCGCTTTGTACTCATGAATCTAGAGAATTTTGCTGCGCTCGAGCTGCAGCCGGAAGAACTCGCCCTGGCGGATCGCTGGATTCTGTCCCGACTGCATCTGAAAATCGAAGAGACCACTCGATTGCTGGAAGGTTATGACTTGGGCGAAGCCGCCAAAGGATTGTACGAGTTTATCTGGGATGACTTCTGCGATTGGTATATTGAACTGGTCAAACCCCGTCTGTCCCGTGATGCTGATCCGCAGCAAAAGGCGGTGGCGCAGAACGTGCTGCGGCAGGTGCTGATGGACATCCTGCGGCTGTTGCATCCATTCATGCCCTTTATTACAGAAGAAATCTACCAAAAGCTGCCCGGCTGCCATGCAACCATCATGCTGGATCCCTGGCCTTGTCCGGATGAAAGCCAGCTTGAACCCGCAGCCATGGAAGAGATGCAGGTGATCATGACCATCATCCGTGCGCTGCGCAACATTCGGGCCGAGTTCAATCTCAGCCCGGCGGCAGTCATTCCGGCCATCGTCGTGACGTCTGAGGATAAAGTCCGGCAATTGCTGCAACAAAGCGGCGCCTATATTGAAAACATGGCGCGTGCACAATTGACGGTAACGGACAATCTGCCGGAGAAACCCCGTCAGGCGGTATCCGCCCTGACCCATTTTGCAGAGATTTATGTGCCGCTGGAGGGAATGATCGACATTGCCAAGGAAATCGCCCGTTTGGAAAAGGATCTGCAAACAGTAGAGAAAGAACTGGCCAAAGCGGAAGGCAAACTGCAAAACGAGCATTTTACCGCGAAGGCCCCAGCCGAAGTTATTGACAAGGAAAAGGCCAAGATTGAGGAATTCAGAAGTCGGAAAGAGGGTATATTAAAACGTCTGGAGATTTTACGAGTCTGATTGAGCGTAAGCTGCAGCGGATGGCCGCTCCGGGAAGCAAACCGGGTTTGGCAAGGATACAGCGATTGCTCCAACGCCTGCATGAGCCGCAGGAACGTGTGGCCGCAGTACATGTAGCGGGAACCAACGGCAAAGGTTCAACCTCACTAATGATCGCAGACATCGTCAGTGCAGCAGGATACCAGGTGGGGCGGTTTTCATCACCCCACCTGCATTGTTATGAGGAGCGTTATACCATCAACGGAACACTAATCAGTACGGCTCAGCTGCTGCGGTATCTGGAGCGTATCGAGGAACAACTTGCTGATTGGCCGGACGATGATTTTCCTACGGAGTTTGAGATCCTGACCGCGGCGGCTTTTTTGTATTTTTCAGAAGCAAAGGTTGACCTGGCCGTCCTGGAAGTTGGACTGGGAGGCCTTTATGACTCAACCAATGTCATTCAGCCACTGGTCGCGGTGATCACCGGAGTCGATTATGATCATATGAGTATTCTGGGAAACACCCTGGAGGAAATCGCTTTTAACAAAGCGGGCATTATCAAAGCGGGAGCTGCGGTCGTTGCCGGTGCCATGCCGGATGCGGCAGAAAGAGTAATCATTGCCCGGGCCGAACAGCTGCAGGCACCGCTCACCAGAGCAGCCACGGTCCGGATTGAAAGGACTAAAGCTCCGGAATTGCAAGGGCAGGTGATTCATCTAACCAGTCGGCGTTTTCAACTCCGGGACCAACGCTTTGCCCTGCTGGGTACGTTCCAACTCGGCAATCTCGCTTGTGCCGTTGCGGCGGTGGAAAGATTGATCGAGCAGGGATTTGTTATTCGGGCGGAAGATATGACTCGCGCGCTGGCCAACCTGCAACTGCCAGGCCGTTTGGAGGTACTGTGCAGTCAACCGCTGGTCATTGGCGACGTGGCTCATAACCCGCAAGGGGCGCAGGCACTGAGCCATGCCCTGCAGGAACTGCTGCCCGGACGAAAAAGAGTTTTGGTTTGCGGGATGCTGGATGACAAGGACCAGACGGCCAGTCTGGCAGCACTCGGCCCTTTCTGCAGTCAGGCGGTCTTTACCCGCCCGCTGGGGGAGCGCAGCCGTGATTGGCACAGGACCGCCGGGCTGTGGAAGCGTCAATTTACTGATATCCCTTGTTTTGAAATGGAAAACATAACGGCTGCCGTGCAAAAAGGACTGGCACTGCTGAACGGGGAGGAATATTTATTGATCACCGGCTCTTTCTATGTTTTGGAAGAGGCGCGCAGTTATTTTCCAAATAATTTAACAGTTTGTTAACAATGCGAAAACCAAAACATTGCTATAATGACAATGAAGGAAGGATGAGAGAAAATAACAAGGAGGAATCTCTTTGGGAATCAAACTAAAGCCACAGGATGAACGCTTTTACCAATACTTTGAAGACAGCACAGAAGCCATTTCCGAAGCCGCCAACATTCTAAAGGCTTTTTTTGAGCATCGGGGTGATCCGGTCATGAATCTGGAGAGGATTAATGAAGTCGAACATCACGGCGATCGCATTTTTTTGAAAACCATTGAACAAATCAACCATTCATTTATCACCCCGTTTGACCGGGAAGATATTCTTCTGCTGGCGCAGGATCTGAACCGGGTATTGGATCATATCCAGGGAACCATGGAGAAAGTGGTTATTTACAAAGTTGGTCAGCCCAAGGAAAGATATGTGCTGGATATGGTCAACGTACTGGTGGAAGCAACCGAGGAGATCAAATTTGCCGTCCGTAAACTACGGGAACTGCGTCACCATCACCGTGAAATCATTGAATCTTGCGAAAGAATTCGCTCGTTTGAGCATCAAGGAGACAATCTCTATCGAGCCGGTATCGCCAGTCTTTTTGAAAACACCGAGGATGTGATCGAGATCATCAAATGGAAAGAGGTTTACGAGCATCTTGAGACGACCCTGGATTATTGTGAAACGGTCAGCAATGTGATCAAAGGAGTAGCCGTTAAATATGTTTAGTTTGGTATGGGTCATCGTTATTGTTGTTCTGGCTTTGATATTCGATTACATTAACGGCTTTCATGATACTGCCAATGCAATTGCCACGTCTGTTTCCACCAAGGCACTCAGCCCGCGGGCGGCCATCGTGGTAGCGGCTGTACTCAATTTTCTTGGCGCACTGAGTGGAACCGCGGTTGCGGCCACCATCGGCAAGGGCATCATCATGCCGGAAGTCGTGACGCCGCAAGTGTTGTGTGCAGCCTTGATGGGCGCTATCTTTTGGAATCTGTTTACGTGGTATTTCGGTATCCCCAGCAGTTCATCCCATGCCTTGATCGGTGGTCTGGTGGGTGCGGCGATGGCCGGATTTGGCCCCGGGGAAGTGAGCTGGGACGGATTTATTAAAATATTTTCCGGTTTGCTGACAACACCGGTTATCGGGCTGATTGTCGGCAGTCTGATTATGTATCTGTTGTTCTGGATGTTTAAGAAATCTTCTCCGGCCAAGACCAACCGGCAATTCCGGCGTTTACAGATCCTTACCGCCTGTATGGCTTCTTTTTCCCATGGCTCCAACGATGCCCAAAAGACCATGGGAATTATCACCATGAGTTTGGTCAGTGCCGGGATTCTGACCAATTTTGAAGTTCCGCTCTGGGTTAAAATAGCCTGCGCTCTGGCCATGGCGGCGGGAACGGCCATGGGCGGATGGAAAATTATTCGGACCATGGGCGGCAAGATCTTTCGCATTGAGCCGATCAACGGGTTCGCTGCCGACTTTTCCTCCTCGCTGGTTATCTTTGTTTCCAGCAAACTGGGGATACCGGTCAGCACCACCCATGTCGTGTCGTCCTCCATCATGGGCGTCGGTGCCGCCAAAAGAATGAAGGGTGTGCGCTGGAACATTGCCAAGCAGATTGTCACCGCTTGGTTTATCACCATTCCGCTGTCCGGTTTGGCTTCGGCTATGGTTTATATGCTGTTCCAAATTGTGTTTTAAACATTAAAAAGAATCTATGGTTAGGATGGGGGATTGGCATCACCATCCTCGGCCCGTTCGGGCCTTTTTTATTTTTATGCCCCATTAAGCTGCAATGACGGCAGAACTTCTGTATACTTAAATAATGGAAATAATATATACTGCTAATTGCATTATGGGCGATTAAATAACATAATAAGATTAGAGTCTGAAGTTGAAGGAGTGGGACGGTTGAAGGTCTACAAGATCCCGGAAGCTACCGTGATGCGTTTGTCGGTTTATTCTCGTTATCTGATGCAGATGCAGGAAAAGGGAGTAGATACCATCTCGTCAGGAGAAATTGCTGCAGGGGTAGGGGTAGGATCCGCCCAGGTCAGAAAGGATCTGGCTTATTTCGGGGAATTCGGGACGCGAGGAGTGGGCTATAAAGTCAGTGAACTTTATGGACATCTTATTAAAATACTGGGATTGAACCAGACCTGGAATGTGATCATCATCGGTGCTGGAAAACTTGGTTCAGCACTGGCCTTATATAAAGGATTCAATGATCGGGGCTTTAAAGTGCGGGCGGTGCTGGATACCAATCAGGATATTATCGGCGAAAAACTGGCCGATATTGTCGTTGAACCATTGGAAGTGATGAAGGAAAGAATCCTTCAGCACAATATTAAAGTAGGCATTATCACCGTGCCTGCCCAGGCTGCCCAACAGGTTACGGATAAATTGCTGGAGGCAGGGGTAAAGGCGATTCTGAACTTTTCACCGGAAGTATTGCGAGTTCCGTCAGGGGTGATCCTGCGCAATGTCGATCTCTCCGTCAACCTGGAAGTGCTCAGTTTCAATCTTTCCTTCAATAGCTAGGACTGCCTGAAAAGCTCTCTTTTGGAGGGCTTTCTATCTTTTGCCGTTCTTGTTTTTACAAGATGGGCATGCTAAACTTGAAAAAATGCGGGAGGAAGTGTCTTGGCAAACAGGACCAGAACTTACCCGGGCTGGCAATTTTTATTGCTGTTGCTCGCGTTGGGCGGAATCATCGGCGGCTGGATCGGGGATGCAATCGTCAGATTATGGCCGGCGCTGGCTCTGCTGGGCAGGATCCAGAGTGTGGGTTTACCCACCTTTACCATGGACTTGCATGTATTCACGCTGAGCTTTGGGTTTATGCTGAACATCAACTTTTTTACCATTCTGGGATTCGTGCTGGCATGGTTGTTTTATAGACGCTTGTAACCGGACACCAATAAGGAGTCATTTTGCAGAAAATAATTTTGGCTTCGGCTTCCCCACGCCGACAACAGCTGTTTGCACAGATTGGTCTGCCGTTCGTGGCAGCCGCGGCAGATGTTGACGAAGAACCGATGAAAGAATGCTCCGCTCCTGAATTGGTCCAGCAACTGGCCCGGCGCAAAGCCGAACAAGTCGCCGGCGTCTGGCGGGATGCCATTATCATTGCTGCCGACACCCTGGTCATTTTGGATGAGCATATCATGGGCAAACCGGTCAACCGGGAAGATGCTTTTCGAAAACTCTCTCTTTTAAGCGGCAGGCATCACAAGGTTATGACCGGCCTTTGCGTTCTGGACAGCAACCGGGGAATCTGTGATACCGGGGTGGAAAGTACCGAGGTATATTTTCGCACCCTCACTCCGGGGGAGATCAATGCCTATCTCAATTGGGGAGAATGGGTGGACAAGGCAGGCGGATACGGCATCCAGGGCAAAGGGGCCCTTTTGATTGAAAAAATTGAAGGATGCTATTTTAATGTCGTGGGTTTGCCTATTAACAGACTTTATATCATGCTGGGTAAACAGGGCGTCAATTTACTGGGAGGGAAAACGCCTGATGGATTACCAGTTTGGGATCAAGGACATGCCCCCGG
>DAOTHZ010000056.1:0-13697 GCA_035447945.1 Syntrophomonas sp. | reverse complement strand
TTGCCATGACCAAACCCAGTATATCGCATCATCTCAATATCCTGAAACAGGCCAATCTGGTGCAGGATATACGCAAAGGACAAAATATTTATTACTCACTAAATACAACGGTTTTTCAGGAAGTAATCGGCTGGTTGTATGATTTCTTAACCCCTGATGAAAAGGAGAAAAGCGAAGAAAAAAGTGCCAATGGTTCAAACGACCACTCCCAACCTTTTAATAAAGGAGGCAATAATAATGGAAAACAATCGTGATTCTTCCTATCGTTTGGACTGGCAAACGCTGCGCCGGGATTGGCCGCTCTGGGTGATTATGACCGGGCTGGTTGTAACGGCGATTTTGGTTTATCCGCATTTGCCTGACCAAGTTCCGCGTCACTGGGATATTCATGGCAATGTAGATGCTTACTCATCCCGCTTGTTTGGCGCCTTTTTTCCGCCGTTGATGAGTATCGGTCTTTATTTTCTTTTATTGTTCACTCCTTTGCTGGATCCCAAGCGGGACAACTATTCTCGCTTTGCCCAGGGCTATACTGCCATTCGCTGGGGCGTGGTCCTGCTGCTCAGCATTCTATATGTAGCGAGCATCCTGTTTGCGCTGGGTTACCCTATCAACATCAGTTTTATTGTAAAAGGTTTGGTGGCTGGTTTGTTTATTATGATAGGGAATTATATGGGCCAATTCAGGCACAACTATTTTGTTGGCATCAAGACTCCCTGGACATTGGCCAGCGAAGAAGTATGGCAACGGACGCACCGTATGGCCAGCCGCATCTGGGTGGCATTTGGATTGCTGTGTCTGGTCATGTCTTTTATAGATGCTGTCTGGAGCGGCGTGGTGTACTTCGTGGCGATTTTGCTGATGGTCATCATCCCTAGCGTATACTCCTTTGTGATCTTCAACGGGATGCCAAAAAGCAATCAATGATTTCCTCGAATATGTTTTGCTGGGGATGGTGTTGTCAGCCTTTTCTTAATGCGGATGGTGGGTATTGATGAGTGTCCGGGCTGTGAGGTGTTGCCGGAATGAGATCGGATTATTCTGCCAACAAGTCTGCCAGAACCTTTTCCCGGTGCTGCATAAAATACTTGGTGATGAGATAATGATCGGTCATTTCATAGGCTACGTCCTTGATCTGGCTGTCATCAAAACTCAAAATAACTGCGTCAGGGTAACCCATTAAGATGGGAGAATGGGTGGCAATGATAAACTGGGCATCACCGCTGTCGGTCAGATCATGTAATATCCTCAGAAAGGCCAGTTGTCGGGCCGGTGACAAGGCGGCTTCCGGTTCATCCAATAAATAGAGCGCCTTGCCATTGAAGCGGTTCATAAACAAGGATAAAAATGATTCGCCATGAGATTGCTGGTGCAGAGAACGTCCGCCGTAAGCTCTGAACCCGGTATCATCCACTTCATCAAGATGAGAAGCAAAATGATAAAAAGATTCCGCCCGCAGAAAAAATCCGTTGGTGACCTTAGGCATCCAGGCCAGTCGGATGTGATCGGCTAAATCAGACTTGGCGGCATGCACTTCATACAGGTTGTTTCTCCCGCCCCCGGCCGTATTAAAACCACACTGCGCCGCGATTGCTTCTAATAATGTAGATTTTCCTGATCCGTTTTCGCCCACAAAAAAGGTGACCCGGCTCTTGAATTCAATTTGCTCGAGACTCTTGATCGCCGGGATGGAAAAAGGGTAATTGTCAAAAGACGCAATCTTTTCCCTGAGCAAGCTGACCGATTTTAAAAACATAAGTATCTCATCTCTCCTAAACATGCTTATGAATGCAAGGCTCGCTGCACAACATAACTCGCTTTCTCGAAATCTTTTCTTTTTACCGCAACCGAATATTGCCGGGCATAATCCATGTTCATGCCCATACTCCCATAGTTGCCCCGGATGGTTCCCCGACCCGCCCATTGGCCTGAATGATCGACCACCCGGTACGAGTATTTAATGCCTTCATTGACCAGCGCCTGTCTGACTTTGGCCAGGTCCGCCAATGAGTAGCCCATATATACCTCTTGCTTGAAAAAGCACATGGTACTCGCCTCCTTATCCGCCGGGATTGCCTTTACATTATCCTTTCGCGCTTCATCCGCTATGCTCATTCATCATCTGTATAAAAAACGCAGCAATTTGCGGATCAAATTGTGTTCCTGCCCCCTCTTTAATAATACCCAAGGCATTCTGTTTTCTTTCAGCCAAGGAAAGATTCCCTCTGTTCAATACCCGTTCATAGGCTTCCACGACGGCCAGAATTCTTGATAACTTTGGAATCTGTTCCCCTTGAAGTCCGCGCGGATAGCCGCTGCCGTCCCACCTTTCGTGATGGCTGTAGACGTATTCCGCCAAATCCAGGGTATCATCAAAAAGATTCAAGATACGATATCCAACCACAGAATGCTGTTGCATTTTTTCATATTCTTCCGCGGTCAGGGAATCTTTTAACAGAATGCTTTCATCCAAGGTAATTTTGCCAATGTCATGCAAGTAACCTGCCCGCTTTAACTGATTGATTTCCGCTTCCGATAGATTTAAAGCACTGCCCGCTTCACCGCATAATATACTGACGGTCAGAGAATGTTGTTTCTCGCGGGGACTGCGGGTGTGCAGCGTCTCAACGATGGCACTGATAATATCCCGGTTAATCGATTGACGGTTCAAAGTTTTGTCTTTGTACATCGCATTTTCCGCGTTGGTCATGGTCACCTCGAGTGACTGCTCCGCACTGCTTTTCGTATCCAAACCTAACGATATGCTGCACTTTATCGCTTCGATTCGTGCATTAAGGAAACCGGAGCTTATCCGGGCGAGAATCTCCCTGGCCTCTTCTTCATTCGTCTGGGGCAAAAGCATAATGAACTCATCGCCGCCCATGCGCGCAATTATATCATTTTCCCGACAGGATTGGCGGAGGATTTCGGCTGATTTTATGATCAGCTTGTCTCCGGCAGCATGGCCGAAAATATCATTTGTCATCTTCAATCCGTTAATGTCCGCAAAAATAACCGACAGCGACAGGTTATCAGGAATATCAACCAGGATGTTTTCCGTTCTCCTTCACCTGCACCATCCTTTTTCAACTTAGGTTGTCATTCGAAAAACCTTCATCCTTTCATTATACCGGTCTGTTGCTGGAGCAGTTCCAGGGCTGCTGCCTCATCCAGTGGTTCGCTGATGAGGAACCCTTGAATTCTGTCACATCCGTAGCGCTTGAGATATTGCAATTGTTTTTCATCTTCGATTCCTTCGGCGATGACACATTGTCCCAGTTTGTGGGCCATGGCAATGATATCACCAGTGATCGTCTGCTCATCTTTAAGCATTAACAGTTTGTCAATAAAAAACTTATCGATTTTCAGGCAGCTGACGTTCAATTCCCGTTCCCGCGCCAAAGAAGAATATCCCGTACCAAAGTCGTCGATCGCAACCTGGATGCCTAAATCCTTTAATTCGCCAAGAGTCCGGTTGAGTTCCTGGTAGTTGGAAGAAAAGACTGATTCGGTGATTTCCAGACCGATATTCCCGGGATGAACCTCAATTTCATCAATCATCTCCATGAGTTTTTGGATAAAATCGTTTCTCAGCAACTGAATGGCAGAAATATTTATGGATACGCAGACGTCGTGATAACCTTTGGCCTGCAATGTCTGTAAGAAATGCAATGCCTGCAGAATAATTCTCTCCCCCAAAGGATTAATAAGTTTCGTCTCCTCAGCCATCGGGATAAACTCCAAAGGCATGATCAGCCCCAGCTTGTCAATTATTACTCTGGCCAAGGCCTCAAAACCACAAATCCGATTTGTCTGAAGATCCAAAATTGGCTGAAATTGCAGGAACAATCTGTCACTGTCTCCATCTGCTGCGATTTGGGCCAGTTCGCGTTTGATCTCTTCTGCACGAATGATTTGCTTTTCCATCTCTTCGTCAAAAAAACAGCAACCTATATCGCTGTCAAATACATTTATGGCTTTTTCAGAGGCGATGAGTAGATTTTTTAAAAGAACCCCTACATCATGCTTGTTATTATCGTCGATTTCAATAATCCCAATCCCCGCACCAATTCTTTCGACTATCAGCAATGCTTCCAGGGTACCTCCAAGCGCTTGGCAAAACGCAGTCAATTCATTCTTTTCTTGATAGGCTTTGATATAGAAAGCAAAATGATTTTCGTACATTTTGAACAATGCGCAATTTTCATGGCAATGTGATTGTAATGCAACAGCAGCTTTTTTAATCAGTTCCTGGCTGTACTGAAATCCGTACGTAATGCTCAATAAATGTACCGCGCCCAGGTTAATGCCTACCAATGCACTTTTCTTGGCATCCTGCAACCTGGCTTCTTTTTTTAGCAGTGTTTCAAGATAACTGCGGTTATACAGTCCCGTCCAGAGATCATGTTCATTATTGTATCTCAAGTCATTTTCCATTCTTTTTCGCTCTGAGATATCCTGCACCAGACAGATGTGATTGAATTTGCTTTGATTCGACAGCGTCAGCGGCGCTACCACCATATGTACCCAAACGATCGAACCGTCCGGCTTGATAAACCGCTTCTCCATGATATAGCTTTTAATTTCCCCGGCTTGAAGCTTCTGCAGGTTTTGCAGATCTTCATCCAAGTCATCCGGGTGAGTAATCCTTCCCCATCCCAGCTTCAGCAGCTCTTCTTTGCTTCTGCCGGTGATTTGCTCATACATCGGGTTGATGGCAACCATGCCATTCCCGGCATCATCGGATGGTTCATTAATGGCGATTCCAATCGGGGCTTGGCTAAAAACGGTATCCAAGGTTAAACCTTGTTCATACAGCTTGTGTTCAACCAATTTCTGGATTCTGAGTAATTCAAGATGGATCTCCATTCTGGCCTTCAGGAACTCCATATGAATTGGCTTTCTGATATAGTCAACCGCCCCCATTTTCAGCCCTTTGATTTCATTATCGAGTTCATCATGGTTAGTTAATATGAGCGTACGCAGTTTTTTATATCGTTCATTGGATTGCAGGGCGCCAAGAACCTCAAACCCATTCATGTTGGGCACGTTCAAATCGAGAATCACCAGATCAATATCTGCCTGCGCATCAATCTCGCGCATCGCTTCCAACCCATCGCAAGCAGTTAGAACCCGATATTCGTTCAGCATATTCTTAATGATTAACCGGTCTGACGCTGAATCGTCAACAACCAATATTGTTGCAGACATAACTCATCCTCCCTCATTGTAATACCCTCTCCTTGTACCGTGGCATTGGTAACGGGTCTAGTCAGGCTTCCTGGCAGATCATTCTGATGCTGGTCACATCGTAACCATGTTTTAAAAAACGAAAGGCTGTTCGATTTGGTTTTTCATTGGTTATAACTCATGAGACTGGCAAAGCTGCTGCATTTTCATAAAATTACTGCAAATCCAAATGCTCTTTAAACATTTGTTAGCATGGTTCAAGTATACGACAAATTACAGAAATTTCAAACTATTTCCAGCAATATTCTTGTCTGTTTCCCAATTATTCAATACCCACAGCCATCCATCCGGCAGGCATATTTATATCCACTTCGTCTGGCAATGAAAATTCCGGGGAAAAATCCTTCCAAAATAAATAATTCCCTCCCAGAAGCACCAAAGGGAGGCCTAAGCCTCCCGTAAATTCAATGGTGCGGATGAAGGGACTCGAACCCCCACGTCGTGAAACGCCAGATCCTAAGTCTGGTGCGTCTGCCAATTCCGCCACATCCGCCAATTGTATATGAGGTTGATTCGCAAAGAGTGTTTTTTAATGCCAACCAACGCACTCTATCATTATAGAGGGGCAAAGTAAATTCGTCAATGTAGGACAATCCCTGCCATTCTATAACGGCTTGCTTATGAAATAATGATAAAAACATTGCTTTTGTTATATACTTTTTATAAGTTCCTCTCACGGAAATTTAGCATATATTGGTTGTAAATCAACCAGCGATTCGAAAGGAGATTTCTTTATGTCTATTGATATTCCTTATGATCAATCTGCCGCCCAGTTTCTGACCCAACTGCCCCGAGGTGCTTTTTTAACCGTCAAGGCGGGTGACCAACTCAATACCATGACGATCGGCTGGGGCTCAATCGGTCACATCTGGCAAAAGCCGATTATGATGGTGATGGTGCGCTATTCCCGTTATACTTATGAACTGATGGAAAAAGCAGTTGATTTTACGGTCAGTATCCCTGCGACAGGTGAACTTAAAAAGGATTTGGCCGTGGCCGGAACCAAGTCCGGACGGGACATTGATAAATTCCAGGAAAGCCAGCTGACCGCCAAAAAGGCCCATTTGATTGACAGTCCAATCATCAGCGAATGTGGTCTGGCCTATGAATGCAAGATTATTTACAAGCAGGAAATGCAGCCGGAAAATATGGCCGATGAATATAAAAACAGATGCTATGCCAATGGTGATTTTCATGTGATGTATTTCGGGGAAATTGTAGCCTGCTACAAGCCGGAATAAAATTTTAACCCAAATACAAAAAAGATTCCTTATCAACCTGCGTTGGTATGGAATCTTTTTTTAAATCGGTTGTTAATTCTGCTCTGATGGTTCGCCGGTTGGGCTTTGATCTGCCGGGGAGGGCGTATCCGTTGTATCAGCCGGCAGTTCTTCTATCCCAGGATTTTTCTCACCTTTATCTGTTTCCGGTTCTTCAATATTATTCCCTGTAGTTACCAGTTCTTCTCCTTCACCGACTTTCCCATTGCCTTCGGGATTACGATCTCCTTGGCCAGGCTCGTTTGCAGTTGCTGCTTCTGGATCAATTGTCGACAATTCATCTTGTTCCTGCAAAATATCTGCACTGGGCAGTTCCTGGGGTTCATATTTCTCAGGAGACTTGTTGATCCAGGAGGGAGGATCGCCCACTACATCAAAACTCTTGCCTTCCCTCAAGGCAGCAAGAATTGTTTTGGCCTTGGCCCGGTCAGGTTCCCAGTAACTTGCTCCGTTGCCCGGATCGGTGTAGGGATAACCGGGCAAGGTCTGGCCATTGATCGTCGAGGTGTCGATGCTTTGAGCTAGTTTAGCCAGATAGGGCATATCGCTGACAGGAATATTGGTTTTAACGTTTTTAGAAATCTCGGGCACCAGTTCCGGCAGCCTCAGCACGGTCTTGGCTTGAAACATTTGCTTGGCCAGGGCTTTGATAAATTTTTGTTGCCTCTGGGTCCGGCCGATGTCAGCGGTCGGACCGCCCCGGTAGCGCACATATTGCAGCGCCTGATCACCATTGAGATGCTGGTAACCCTTTTTCAGGTCGATAATATAACTGACGTCCCAATGGTACATATCGGTTTCCACATCCAGGTCGACCCCGCCCAGGATGTCAACGATTTTACCAAACCCGGCGAAATTTGTAATGACATAATAATTGACCGGAACCCCCATCAGATCACTGACGACCTTGCAGGCAGCCTCGGGCCCCTTGGTGTAGTTGATGCTGTTGATTCTGTCACTGCGTCCCAGCGCATCCTTAACCCGGGTATCGCGCGGGATGGAGACCATGACCATTTTCTTTTCCTTGGGATCAATGCTGACCACAATCATGGTATCGCTGCGGGTATTGCTTTTGTTTTCTCGATCATCGATGCCCATGAACAACATATTGATGGGTTTGCCTTTTGCACTCAGTTCAAATATTGAATCGGAAAACATCTTTTTGATTGGGCCTCCTGCCCAACTGCCGATGGCAAAAGTCAGCAGAAATACTGCTGCCAATACGAGGTATGTTCTTTTTGGATTGTTGCTCCATGACATTGGAAAAAACCTCTCTTATATGAAAATATTTTCAATCGGTTATTAATGATCATATTTATTCTACTCCCAGGCTCCTCAGCCGTCCATGTATTTTTCACTTCATTCCCGGGCAAAAAGAGGATATGATTAGGAGTAATCTCAGGTTGATGTACCATCATATTCTAAGGAGGTTATACCCATGGCAGGATCAGATGAAGTAAAACGCAAAGTATTGAACGACTGCAAAACAGTAGCAATCGTTGGCCTGTCGGACAATCCACAGCGGGCCAGTCATCGCATTGGCAAGTATTTAAAAGAAAACGGCTATAAGATCGTGCCGGTTAACCCGGCTCTGTCTGAAGTGTTGGGCGAGAAAGCCTATCCGGATATGGCTTCCATTCCTTTTGCGGTTGATTTGGTGGACGTTTTTCGCCGGCAGGAAGAAGTTGATGCCGTGGTTGAGGAAGCGTTAAGAATCAACCCCAAGGCGGTTTGGCTGCAGTTGGGCCTGACCTGCCCGGGAGACAAAGGCCGGGTCAGGGAGGCTGGTGCTGATTTGGTAGAGGATTGCTGTGTGATGGTTGAACACCGTCGCCTCATAGGTTAGCAGATCATTGCGTAAACAGCTTTTCTATTTCATCCAACAAGGCCCCAATCCCCTGTCCGGTCAGGGCAGAAACAGCCAGACCGCCGGGCAGGGGGGGATCATCCAACCGATCGGATTTGTTAAAGACCGTCAGAACCCGTTCCGGATCTGCTCCCAGGTCTTTCAGAACCTCTTCAACTACGACCATTTTGTCAAGAACCTGAGGATCGGCCATATCCACGACATGCAACAGCAGATCTGCATCCACCGCCTCTTCCAGCGTGGAACGGAAGGCAGCCATCAAGTGATGCGGCAGTTGCTGTATAAACCCCACCGTATCAGTCAGCAAAATTTCCCGGCGGGACGGCAGATAGACTTTGCGAATCGTAGTATCCAAGGTTTGAAACAATCTGTCGTCAGCTTCCACCTGCGCAGCTCCGCTGCGATGCGACGACTGGCAAATGGTATTAAACAACGTAGACTTGCCCGCGTTGGTGTAGCCTACCAGGGATACGATCTTCATGCCTGTGCGCTGACGCTGTTTGCGCTGCAAGTTGCGAGTGCTTTTGGCTTTTTCCAGTTTCTTTTTGACCTCCTGAATACGTCGGCGGATATAGCGCCGATCCAGTTCCAGTTTTTGTTCCCCGGCACCGCGGGTGCCAATTCCTGCACCGAGGCGGCTCATGGCTGCCCCCTTGCCGGTCAGGCGCGGCAAACGATACTGCAGGAGAGCCAGTTCGACCTGCAGCTTGCCTTCGTTGGAACGAGCTCGCTGGCTGAAAATGTCCAGGATCAGCATGGTACGATCGATCACCTTGCAGTCCAGTTCTTCTTCCAGATTGCGCAGTTGCACCGGCGACAGTTCTTGATCAAAAATAATCAGATCGGGTCCCAGTTCAGACGCCAAATGTTTCAACTCCTGTAATTTGCCGCTGCCAATATAAGTGGTATTGTGGATCCGCTCCCGGGCCTGTACCAGAGTGGCGATTACTTCTCCCCCGGCAGCTTCGGTCAAGCCTTTTAGCTCTTCCAAAGAATCCAGAAAACTGACCTCAGCTTTGCGCCCCAGATCGGCGCCGACCAGAATGGCTTTTTCGATTTTTTCTGCTTGCATTGCCTGACTCCTTTGCTGTTTGGTTTTTTTTCCCTGTAGCCAGCCTTTTGGGGCGCTCATTTGGTTTGACTGCAGGTTTCGCTGCCCGGGCCAGCAATCCTTGTGGCGAAGAGTTGAGCAAGTCTTCCCGACCGCAGCTTTGCAGGGCTTCCCTGACCAGACTGCGGTTGCGGGAATCGCGGTATTGCAATAGCGCTCGCTGCCATTTGCGCTCTCGTATCTGCCGGGGAATGTATACGCTTTGTTGGCTGACCGGGTCCAGTCCGGTATGATACATACAGGTGGAAACCGTCATGGGCGTAGGGGTGAAATTTTGCACCTGTTCCGGGTAATACTGCAAATTATCGCGGACAAATTCGGCCAGTTCAATCGTATCATGGAGTTGACTGCCGGGATGGGCGGAAATGAAATAAGGTACCAGATACTGTTCCTTGCCCAGTTGTTGGTTTTCTTTTTGAAACTTCTCGATAAACTTTTTATATTCCGCCTGCGAAGGCTTGCGCATTAGTTTCAGCACCCGGTCGGACACATGTTCCGGGGCGATCTTCAACTGCCCGCCGACGTGATATTTACAAAGGTCTTTTAAATACTGACCGGTACTGTCTTTCAGGATTAAATCATAGCGGACACCCGAGGCCACAAACATATGCTTGATGCGCGGATTGCGGCGCAATTCCTTCCAAAGCTTGACCGAAGGACTGTGATCGGTCTGCAGGTTCCTGCAAATCGTCGGGTAGAGGCAACTTTCCCTACGGCAGCTTTGACAGCGCTGTTCATCTTTTCCATGTAAGCCAAACATGTTGGCAGAAGCGGCTCCTACATCCGGAATGGTGCCTTTAAAGTCAGGGTGACGGCTGATCTCCTCGACCTCATGGATGATCGATTCTTTACTGCGGTTTTGAATGAATTTACCCTGATGCAAGCCCAGCGAACAAAACGCACAACCGCCGAAACAACCCCGATGGGTAGTGACGGAGAACTGTACCGGCTCCAGCGCCGGGATCCCTCCCTGCTCTTCGTATACCGGATGAGCTCGGCGGGTAAATTCCAACCCATAAATTTCATCCATCTGGGCGGTGCTGAGCGGCAATGCCGGAGGATTGACTACCACCCAGCGTTCCCCGTGCTGCTGCGCCAAAGGGCGCGCGCAATAAGGATTTAATTCCTGATGAATCAGCCGGGTTGCGGCGGCAAAAGCGACCTGATCTTGCTTGACTTTCTCGTAGGCAGGCAGCGCCAGCGCCTCTTCCGGCATGGATTTGCTCATATAAACAGTACTGCGCAGGTTGGTCAGATAACGGATTTCCTTGCCGGATTTGAGCTGGCGGGCGATCTCCAGCAGCGGATATTCGCCCATGCCATAGACCAGCAGGTCGGCCTTGCTGTCGGCCAGCAGGGAACGCCGTACTTTGTCGCTCCAATAATCATAATGGGCCAAACGTCGCAAACTGGGTTCGACCCCGCCGATCACGACCGGCACGCTCGGCCAGGCCTGGCGGATCAGGTTGGTATAAACGATGCTGGTTCTATCTGGACGCAACCCAGCCTGTCCGCCGGGTGAGTACAAATCTTCCGAACGCCTTTTTTTATCCGCCGTATAATGGCTGACCATACTGTCCATATTGCCGGCAGACACTGCAAAAAACAAACGGGGTTGGCCTAGCTTGCGGATATCCTCGAGACTTTGCCAATCAGGCTGGGCAATAATCCCTACCCTGAATCCCTGCTTTTCCAGAAATCGGCCCAGCAACGCCGCTGCCCAGGCGGGATGATCGACATAGGCGTCGCCAGAGACAAAGATAATATCCAATTCATCCCAGCCACGCTTGGTGAGATCCTGCCGGTTAACGGGCAAATAATTCATCATTGTCACCCTTCATTTCTTCTTCCAGCATGGCGCTGACTTCTTCCCATTTCCAGTAAGCGGTAAGCAGCGCTTCTTCCAGCCCTTTATATGCCTCATTGACCTTACGGGCGTTTTCCTCGTCACGATACGTCTCTGGATCAGACAATTCGATTTCCAACCGGCTTTTTTGTTCTTCCAGTTCGGCGATTCGCAGCTCAATCTCTTCCAGAGCGCGCTGTCTTTGGCGCCGAATTCTCTGTTGCTCTTTCCTATGTTCCCGGGCTTCGATGGCTGGTTGGTTGCGTTCCCTGGCAGCTTGCCGGCGGGCTTCGGTATCCGCTTTGTTTTGTGCCAGCAATTTTTCCTGATAATAACTGTAGTTGCCAGGATAGGACTCAAGTGCACCGTTGTTGAAGGTAATTATCCGCTCGGCCACCTGATCAATGAAATAGCGATCATGAGATACCAATAGAACCGTACCCTCATAATCCTGCAGCATCTTTTCCACAATGGCACAACTGTCGAGGTCGAGATGGTTGGTAGGTTCGTCCAGGATTAAAAAATTGGCCCCGGAAAGAATCAGTTTGAGCAGCCCCAAACGACCTTTTTCTCCCCCGCTCAGGTTCTTGACCTGTTTGAACACCTCATCTTCGCTGAACAGCATTGATCCCAGAGCGGTTCGGGCTGGCTCGATCTCCATGTCGAAATTCTCCAGGATCTCTTCCAGCAGCGTATGGTTAGAGTCCAATTCTTCATATTCCTGCCCGTAATAACCGATCTCTACCCGGCTGCCCAGTCGAACCTCCCCTGCATCAGCCGGCAAACGACCGCTGATGATCTTTAATAAAGTGGTTTTGCCACAGCCGTTGGGTCCGACCAGGGCAATTTTTTCCCCTTTGAAAATATTCAGATCCAGTTTTTCGAAAAGTTGGTTGGTATCGAATGATTTGGCGACGCTTTTTAGTCGCAGCACATCACGTCCGCTGGCCTGATTTATATTGAACTTTCGTAAACTCAGGTTTTTTTCCTGCTGGGGACGGTCAATCCGCTCCAGACGCTGCAGTTGCGACTGCCGGCCCCGGGCTTGTTTGGATTTGATGCCCGCCTTGAAGCGAAGGATATAGGCTTCCGTCTCACGAATGTGTTCCTGTTGTTTTTCATAAGCCCGCTGCCAGGCCAAGTCATCGGCGGCACGCTTGACCAGATATTGACTGTAATTGCCCTCATACGATGAAATTTTCCCTCCGCGCAAGTCCAGGATGCGGGTCGCAATTTTATCCAAAAACCTGCGGTCATGGGAGACCACCAGAACCGTTCCCGGATAGTTTTTCACGAATTCCTCCAGCCATTCGACGGAGGCAATATCCAAATGATTGGTCGGTTCATCCAGAAACAGCAAATCGGGTGATTTAGCCAGTAGGCAGGCCAGATTAAAACGAGTTTTTTGTCCGCCGCTCAGACGATCCGCCTGTTGCTCATATTCGTGCGGCGGGAAACCCAGTCCGCTGAGGATTCGCCGGGCAGTATTCTCACAGGCATAACCGTCTGCCCTTTCATATTCGTCACTCAAACGGGCATAGCGCTGAAGATCTTTGTTAAGATCCGGACCGCCCCGGGCAATCTGCTCCTCCAACGCCGTCAGCCTGCTTCTGAGCTGCAAAACTTCAGCATAACTCTCCATGATGGCATCCCAGAGGGTTATTCCGTCTTCATAATCCGCCAATTGCTGCAGATAACCCATGGACATATCTGCTGAATAACTGATCTCGCCGCTGTCCGGCAGCAGCAAACCCGCCAGACACTGCAGCAAAGTGGTTTTGCCGGCTCCGTTGACCCCCACCATTCCAACCCGTTCCCGGACTTGAAGCGTTAGACTGATATCGCGCAGAACATGCTGATCAGCAAACGATTTATTAATTTTTTGTGCTTGTAATATGATCATTTTTCCACCACGCAAATTTAACAGCCGGTTCATACAATGTTTAATTATATCACGTCATGTTCTTCTGCTTATATTTATTGCAGCGAATCCTTTTTGATCTCTGACGCATTATCGTATCCAATTCCAGAAGCAATTTTTTCACATTTCACATTCTTTTTCCAACCAATTCTGCTGCAATACTGCCAAAATGTCCTTATTTTATGCAATTTCCTTATTAGAAATATTTATTATATGCGAAATGCAATTATTACGTTATAATATTAATTATCAATATTTTAAATATTATTTTTAGGAGGGGTGACCTTGGCAGCAAAGTTTTCCTATAATGAGGAGGCTCTAGAAAATCTACGTATTTCCGACCCCAGTGTATTGGACCGACTCATTGACCATGAGTCCTTTCGGGAAACCAACCTGAAAAAAAGTCGTCTCAAAGAAGACAA
>DAOTHZ010000055.1:6956-13962 GCA_035447945.1 Syntrophomonas sp. | reverse complement strand
TGCCATCACCAGAGCCGATACCGCTGATTCTGTCAAGATCAGAGATGCCCTGGCTCAGACCAAAGACTTCCAGGGCGCCACCGGCATTATCACCCTGGATGAAAACCGCGATGCCACCAAGACCGCCATCATCAAGAAAGTCGCGGACGGAAAGTTCGTATTTGAAGGCAAGGTCGATCCCAAGTAAGGTTGGTACGATAAATCTGCTCCTCTCCTGCCCAACAGGAGGGGAGCATCTATTTTGTCCGCCGCCCAAAGCTCGCATTAATCTCGTTCTGACTGCATTTAAAGGAGCTGATAACGCTTGTCCATGGACATATTCCTGCAAAATATCGCCAACAGCATTACCCTGGGCAGTCTTTATGCGCTGATCGCCATAGGCTACACCATGGTATACGGGATCTTGCGGCTGATCAATTTTGCGCATGCGGATTTGCTGATGGTGGCATCCTATATCGCCTTTTACGGCATTCTGATTTTTACCTTGCCATGGTATATCGCATTTGCTATCGCCATTATTCTCACCACCCTGCTGGGCATTGGGATCGAAAAAGCGGCTTACCGGCCTTTGCGTAATGCGCCGCGTATCTCGGTTCTGATCTCGGCCATCGGCGTTTCCTTTTTATTGGAAAACATCGGTATCGTTGCCATCGGCGCTCGTCCCAAATCTTTCCCCCGACCGGAGGAACTGGTCTGGAACATTCAACTGGGCAATATATCCTTTCTTTCCCTGACCATCATCATCCCGGTGGTCACGCTTTTGTTGTTGGTTGCTGTTACCCTCATGGTAAAGAAGACCAAGATCGGCATGGCTATGCGGGCTGTGTCGCGCGACTTTGAAACTTCCAGCCTGATGGCTGTTAATGTCAATAAAGTCATTACCGCTACATTTGCAGTCGGCTCCGGCCTGGCGGCGATCGGCGGTTTAATGTGGAGCATGCAGTATCCGCAGGTAGACCCGTTAATGGGCGTTTTCCCCGGTCTAAAATGCTTTATCGCTGCGGTCATGGGCGGCATCGGCAGCATCCCCGGCGCCATGTTGGGCGGTTTTGTGCTGGGCTTTTGCGAGGTTATGCTGGTCGGTTTCTTTCCGGGTGTTTCGGGATATCGGGATGCTTTCGCCTTCGTCATCCTGATTCTGATTTTACTTTTCAGACCAGGCGGCATACTGGGCGAAAACGTTGTAGAGAAGGTGTAATCGATGGAGAAAAACAAACGCACAAAAAACATCCTTACCATCCTGACCCTGATCGTGGTGTGCGGCCTGCTTTATTGGTCCGAAAACAACCTCAACAACTTTTATATCCGGGTGCTCAATCTGGCTGCCATCTTTGCCATTCTCGGCTTAAGCATGAACCTGGTATTGGGTTTTACCGGCATGTTTTCCCTGGGTCATTCGGGATTTATGTGTGTGGGTGCATACACCGCCGCGATATTAACCATGTCTCCCGCCAGCAAGGAACTCATCTATTACATGGTGCCGATCAATCCCGCCCTGGCGCAGATCGAATGGCCCATCTTCCCGGCCATTGTCGCCGCCGGACTGATGGCGGCTCTCTTTGGTTTGCTGGTAGGCATTCCGGCACTGCGTTTGCGGGATGATTATCTGGCGATCGCCACCCTGGGATTTGCGGAAATCATTCGTATCGTTGTGACCAACACCACCTCCATAACCAACGGATCATTGGGATTGAAAAACATCCCTTCCATCAATAGTATCTGGTTATACTGGGGCGCAGCCATCCTGACGCTGATCATTTTAAAAAGAATGATCAACAGCAGCTGGGGTTTTGCCTTCCGGGCCATTCGCGATAATGAAATAGCTGCTGAAGCCATGGGCGTCAGTATTTTCAAGCATAAACTCATTTCCTTTACCATTGGGGCATTTTTTGCCGGCATTGCCGGAGCGCTGATGGGATTTCTGATCACTTCCGTTGATCCCACCATGTTCCGCTTCCTGTTTACCTTCCAGATCCTCTTGATCGTTGTGCTGGGCGGCATGGGCAGCTTGACCGGTTCAGTTATCTCGGCTATCGTCATTACGATTATGATGGAAGTGCTGCGCTTTGTAGAACAGCCCATCAGTATCCTAGGACTAAACATCCCCGGTTTATCAGGCATGCGCATGGTCATCTTTTCGGTTCTGCTGCTGATGGTCATCCTCTTCTATCGCCAGGGTCTGATGGGTACCAAGGAATTCAACTGGGATTGGGTTTTACGTAAATTTAATCGGATAAAAGCCGGCAGGCGGGGGGAAACCGCATGAACACATGTACATTAAGAACCGATCACATTACCATGGAATTCGGAGGTTTGCGCGCCGTTTCGGAACTGTCCCTGGAGGTTGCTCCGGGCACTATCGTGGGGCTGATTGGTCCCAACGGCGCTGGTAAAACAACCGTTTTCAATATGATCACCGGTGTATACAAACCGACTTCCGGCAGGATCTATTTCCAGGACCGCGATATCACCGGAATGAAATCCGATAAGATCACCGCGCTGGGAATCGCACGTACCTTTCAGAACATTCGCTTGTTCCAGTCGATGTCGGTGCTGGAAAACGTCATGATCTCCAAACACGTCAGACTGCAGGCCAATTTGCTGGAAGCCGTCCTGGGGCTGCCCCGCTATACCCGGGCCAATCACGCCAACTATGACGAGTGCATGGACTTACTGAAAAAAGTCCAGTTGGATGATGTCTGCCATGAAGCGGCGACTTCCCTGCCCTACGGCAAACAACGGCGTCTGGAAATCGCCCGCGCCCTGGCCACCAACCCCAGCCTCTTGCTGCTGGATGAACCGGCTGCCGGCATGAATCCGGCTGAATCACTGGAATTAATGGATTTTGTTGCGAGGATCAGGAGCGAATTTAACATTACTGTTTTGATGATCGAACATCATATGGAAGTCGTCATGGGAATCTGTGAGAAGATATACGTGCTGGATTACGGTGAAACCCTTGCGAAAGGCAATCCGGCAGAAATTCAAAATGATCCCAAAGTGATTGAAGCTTATCTTGGGGCGGTGGATATAGATGCTGAAAATTAATGATTTACAGGTATTTTATGGCGGTATTCACGCATTGAAAGGGATTTCCCTGCAAGTTCCGGAGAACAAGATCGTGACCCTTGTAGGAGCAAATGGGGCAGGAAAAAGCACCTTGCTCAGAGCAGTCAGCAATCTGGTGCCGGTGGCGTCCGGTAATATAACCTTTAAGGATCAGGAGATTACCGGCAAACCTACGGTATCAATCGTAAAAAGCGGCATTACCATGGTGCCGGAAGGGCGTCGCATCTTTGCCAATCTGACCGTGCTGGAAAATCTGAAAATGGGAGCTTATGCCCGCAAAGACAAGGCAGGTATCGAAGCCGACACCGAAAAAATGTATGGGTTGTTTCCCCGTCTGAAGGAGAGGAGCTGGCAGGTTGCCGGGACTTTGTCAGGCGGAGAACAGCAGATGCTGGCCATCGCCCGCGCATTGATGTCCAGACCGCAATTGCTGATGATGGACGAACCTTCGCTGGGACTGGCCCCCCTACTGGTTAAGGAAGTCTTCCGGATCATTAAAAATATTCATAGTCAGGGAATGACCATTCTATTAATCGAACAAAACGCCACGGCTGCACTGAAAATTGCCGATTACGGTTATGTATTGGAAACCGGTACCATCGTCATGGAAGGACCTGGTCAGGAATTGGCTAATAACCAGGCTGTCCGGCAGGCTTATCTGGGCAAGTCTTGATCCATATTTCTTAAAAATGTTTTAATGCTGGTTATGGAATAAAAACCATAACCAGCATTTTTTCTGCCTTTTTTCATGGATTTGCAACCCGACTTTCTGCTTGGGTCGGGGTTGTGCCCTGATTTTTTCTGCCGCTGCATCATTCACTTTTTACCCCAGTTAAGTGATACCCCCCCTGAAATCCTATATAATACAATTAGTGATTATGCAAACCCTGTTTCCTAAAGACAGCAACAAGTCGGATTAGTTACTGCGTTTCCATTCGGACTTGCTAAAATATTTTATTAATATTGAAAGGACGGGAGATTTGATGAAGTATTTGCCTGAAGAAAGAAACTGGGAGAAAGAAGGGGTTTGGCCAGATTTCTGGCCCAAGTATTTCGAGCATGGCAACATGCCAATCGTATGGCATCTACACCTCAATGCGTTGCGCCATCCTAAAAAAACCGCTGTCATCTTTTACGGAACCCGCATCAGCTATAAGGAATTGGAACAACTGGTTCTGCATGCTGCCGGCGGATTAAAAAAACTAGGGGTGGAAAAAGGTGACCGGGTCTATCTCGGCATGCAAAACTGTCCCCAGTTTATTATTTCCTACTATGCCGCCATGGCTGTTGGCGGAGTAATCATTGGCGGCAGCCCTATGTTTAAAAAGGGCGAGATGAGTTATATCCTCAATGATTGCGGCGCCAAGGTAGCCATCATCGAAGAAGACAACTATCCTATTTTCCAGAGTATCCGCGACCAGGTACCGGTAGAATCGGTCGTAGTAACGTCACTAAATGAATTTGTGCCGGATAATCCGGAAATCCCTGTCCCACCGGGAATGGTGGTCGAAGGTCTGGATTACAGCGGGGCTATCGACTGGAAAGACTTCATCCAGAGCGATCCGGTGGGGAAATATGAGTCTTTGGATATCGATAAAGACCTGGCCTGCCTGCAATATACCTCAGGCACGACCGGAGTGCCGAAAGGCGCAATGCTGACGCATCGCAATATTCTGGTCAATGCCATCCAGCTGCCCATTATTTTAGGCGGTCATGCTGACAGTGTCTATGGTGCAGTCGTTCCGATCTTCCATATTACCGGCATGCAGAACAATATGAACGGTCCTATTTTCCTCGGTGCCACCATCGTCTTGTTCACCCGTTTTGACACCGAAGTATTCCTGCAAGCCTCCGAACTTTATAAAATCACTTCCTGGGTAGCGATAACCACCATGAATATTGCCGTGATCAATCATCCCACCCTCAACAAATATGATCTGTCTTCCTATGAAGCCATCGGCACCGGCGGTGCCCCGGTTCCGGCCGAGCTGATCAAACGTTATAAGGATCAGTTTGGTCTGGATTTGATTGATGGCTGGGGGATGAGCGAAACCGCTTCAGCACCGCTGGCCAGTCCAGCCGGCCATGTCAAAGCCGGAAGCTGCGGCATTGTGGTACGCGGCTTTGATGTTCGGGTAGCGGATTTGACCGATCCCACCAAGAACGTCCCGCGCGGCCAGGAAGGTGAAATGTGGATGAGGGGCCCATCCATTGCCCGTGAATATTGGCATCAACCGCCCGAAGCCCAGGCGGAAAGCTTCAAAGAAGAAGGGTGGCTGGCCACCGGCGATGTGATAATTATGGATGAAGACGGTTATATTTTTATCGTCGGCAGGACCAAGGAAATGATCAAAGCCTCCGGTTACAGCGTTTTTCCGGCCGAAGTGGAAAAATATCTTTATCAGCATCCGGCCATCAAAGAATGTTGTATAATCGGCGTTCCCCATGAATATAGGGGAGAAGATGTCAAAGCCTATATCGTACTGAAGGACGATTATAAAGGCAAAATAACGGCAGAAGAAATCATTGATTGGGCCAAGGATCAGATGTCCGTTTATAAATATCCGCGCCAGATAGAATTCCGCGACGACCTGCCCAAGAGCGCTACCGGGAAAGTCATGCGCAAAATACTTAAAGAAGAACTTCTGAATAAATAATATCATTGCTAGCTCGGGGTCGCAGCCCCGAGCTTTGTTTTTGTCCGTAACTGATAAATCTGGAGGATATCTGGTTTATTTATTTAGAATTATGTCGTCCAGACTGAGTTTGGGGACATGGTGGACTTGCTCATCATCCCGCCAGTATTTAACATCCCCGTACAGCTCTAGTGGATCCAGCACAACTTTTTCCTTGGGGTATCCCAAAGCAATCACGGCGGCGATCTCATATTTTTCATCAAGTGCAAGAAACTCGGTCAGTTGCTGCTTTCCCACATTTACCAAGAAACATCCGCCCAACCCTTTTTCCACTGCCCCCAACAGGATACTCTGACCGGCAAAACCTTGATCCTGAGTTAAAGCTGCTCCTACTGAGCCGTCCTTCAGCATAACAATATAGGCGGCAGGACGTTCCCCTGGCGGTGGTCCGCCCCAATCCTTCAGATACCCGGCCCAGGCTAAACAAGAATAAATCTTTTCATTCATATCCTGCTGATTGGATATAAAATATCTTAATGCCTGACGGTTATGACCGGTCGGCGACAGTCGGGCCAAATCGATCAATTCACGCAGCACTTCATCTGCCACCGGCCTTTCCTGTTGGAACCTTCGATAGGAGCGATTTTTGAGGATCAATTCTTTCATCATGGTTGATCACCACTTTCAAGTATTCTATTCAAACACTGCTTCTCTCATAAAACTTTGCCTTGCCTTGTTACCAACATTTCACTTGAGGGTTGATTATTTAAAATATGTAACATGCCGCAAAGGTTAGTGTAGTATAATTATAATGTTTTTACTAAAATTTTGTATCTGAGGGTGATGATTTCTTTGTCTTATCTCCAGAACACCCAATTAGAACTATTCTCCTTTTTGGTCTGTGCGATTTTGCTGTTTGATATTCTCCTGCGCAAAGAAAAATATCATTTTGATAACAAACTGTTTTTAACCGTTTTAATCGCTAACATGCTCATTCTGCTGATTGACGCACTGGGATGGTTGATCGAAGGCAACCTACTGGATCCTTTAAATGCGATCTACTTGCGCCTGATTTTCATCTATTTTATGATGAATCCGATCCTTCCGTATTTATTGTTATTATACACTGATTTCCAAATATTTCAGGATCGGCATCGATTGCGCAAATTATTCTGGCCTTACTTGACGCCGATGATTTTGATTGCCATCTTGCTCATCGCCAATCCTTTCACCCAGGTGTTGTTCCATATCGATCAAAATAATGTTTATCATCGCGGGCCCTTGTTTAACTTGTTTCTTTT
>DAOTHZ010000055.1:0-6856 GCA_035447945.1 Syntrophomonas sp. | reverse complement strand
CCGCTTCATAAGCGTATCAGATACGACTCATGCGCGGTCTTTTTTCACGCCCTATCCTCTGCTTCCCTCTTCAGCCCCAACAACCCGGCCAAAGGTGGGGAAACTGACACGGGCCGTTGCTATTTCATGATTTTGCAGATATTATCAGCGAATTGCAGCGGGTCTTCGAGGGGTAAACCTTCGATTAACAGGGCCTGATTATATAAAAGATCGGTGTAAAGCGCAAGCTTGTCTTTATCATTTTCATATGCCTCCAACAGGGCAGCAAAGACTTCATGCCCAGGGTTGATCTCCAGCACCTTGGCAGCTTTGATCTTTTGTTCATTGGTAGGAATGGCATTCAGTACTTTTTCCATCTCAATGCTGATCTCACCCTCATTGGTCAAACAGACGGGATGGTTTTTCAGTCTTTTGGAAACTCTGACATCATGGACTTTGCTGCCCAACATCTCCTTCATCGCCGCATACAGGTTCTTATGTTCTTCTGCCGCCTCAGCGTCGGTTTCGTTGTCATTGTCCAGTCCCAGGTCCCCCCCGGATACCGATTTGAAATCTTTGTCCTGGTAATTCATCATGATCCTGATGGCGAATTCATCTACATCATCGGTAAAATACAGAATTTCATAACCCTTGTCGGCCAGCAGCTCGGTCTGAGGCAGTTTGTCGAGTTTTTCCACTGATTCCCCGGCCGCATAGTAAATATATTTCTGCTCTTCCGGCATCCGGCTCACGTATTCCGCCAGCGTCACCATCTTTTTCTCCCTGGAAGAATAGAAAATCAACAAGTCCTGGAGAAAATCCTTGTCGACGCCATAATTGTCATAAACGCCGTACTTCAATTGCCGGCCAAAGGAAGCAAAGAAGGTTTCATATTTTTCCCGGTCATCCTGCAGAATGCGGTTGAGTTCGTTTTTGATTTTGGTTTTGATGTTTTTGGCAATCAGTTTTAGCTGCCGGTCATGCTGCAGCACTTCACGGGAAATATTTAAGGTCAGATCCTCCGAATCGACCATGCCCTTGATGAAACTAAAATAGTCCGGCAGCAGATCGGCACATTTGTTCATGATCAAGACCCCGTTGGAATAAAGCTCCAGACCTTTTTCATATTCCCGGGTATAAAAATCGAAAGGCATTTTTTCCGGGATAAAGAGAATGGCATTGTAGCTGACTGTCCCGTCCGTACTGATATGCAGGTGGGAAATCGGGGTGTCAAAGCCATAGTGCTTTTCAAAATAGAAATTCTCGTAATCCTCCGCCGTCAGCTCATTCTTGTTCTTTTTCCAGATGGGCACCATGCTGTTGATGACCTGCTCCTCGGTATACTGCTCGTATTCATCTTCACTGCCTTCCTGCAGGCGGCTTCTGGAGACATCCATTTTGATCGGATAGCGGATGAAGTCGGAGTATTTTTTAATAATCGAACGCAGGCGGTATTCTTCCAGATACTCGTCGTATTTCTCTTCCTCGGTACCGGCTTTGATTTTCAAGATGATGTCCGTGCCGGTCCCTTCCTTTTCGCAGGGTTCAATGGTGTATCCGTCAATGCCTTTGGACTCCCATTTAAAAGCCTCTTCGCTGCCAAATGCCCGGCTGATGACGGTAATCGTATCGGCCACCATAAAAGCCGAATAGAAGCCCACCCCGAACTGGCCGATAATATCGTAGCCATCGCTCATTTCGTTTTCTTTTTTAAAATTCAGAGAACCGCTGCGGGCGATGACCCCCAGGTTGTCATCCAGCTCTTCCCGGGTCATACCAATACCGGTGTCGGAAATCCTCAGGGTACGGCTTTCCTTGTCAAGGTAGATCTTTATAAAGTAGCTTTCCTTTTCAAAACTCAGGTTTTCATCCATCAGCGTCTTATAGTAGATCTTGTCAATGGCATCGCTGGCATTGGAAATGAGCTCACGCAGGAAGATTTCCTTGTTGGTATAAATGGAATTGATCATCAGATCCAAAATTCTTTTAGACTCCGCCTTAAACTGTTTCTTGGCCAAACCCATCGCTCCTCTCAAACAAAAGCTAAATAATTTAGCGGGATTAATATAGAAAGTTGTTAGCACTCTCTCTCGTCGAGTGCTAAGATATCTATTATCTTACTCATTTTGCCCGCCATCGTCAATAGGTTTCAGTATTTTACCACGGATCATTCGTGCCGATGTCAACCGGGAATGCAAAATGCAGCTGACCCTGGTTGGCGTTCTTCCCTTGATGCTTTACAATAAAGAATGTGAAACAACACAAATGAAATGGAAAAAACGAGGGAGTGAGCAACTCATGCAAAAAACAGTAACTGCCTTCTTACTGGCTTTCATCTGTTCCCTGCTCTTGGTTGTGCCGGCTGCAGCTGAATCCCCGGTCACCGTCAACCTGAACGGTCAGCCGGTTTCCTGGTCTCCCCGACCGGAAATTGCAGATGGTTTGACCATGGTGCCCCTACTGCCGCTGGGGGAAGCTTTGGGGGCAAAAACAGAATGGATTCCGTCCCGTCAAGCTGCCTCCATCGATCTGCCGGGAGTCCATATGGAAATCACCGCGCATTCTTCAGCAGCGATGGTCAACGGCGAAAAAATATCCTTGCCGGTGGCTCCGGTCATCAAAGATGGTGAAATCGTCGTACCCCTGCGTGCTGTTGCCGAAGTCCTGAAGATCCCGGTTCAATGGGACAGTACAACGTGGACAGTCCATCTCCACAGTGGTGCGGCACGCGATACGGTCCACCAGATATCGCTGTTGAGCAGTCTGCTCGAAGGTCATTATGACGGGCTGACAACCTTCCGGGAATTGAAAAATTACGGCGATACCGGCATTGGCACCTTCGCCGCGTTGGACGGAGAAATGATCGCCCTGGATGGACAGTTTTTTCAGGTCAAAGCCGATGGCATCGCCTATTCGGTCACGGAAGAGATGAGCACTCCCTTTGCCTGCGTCACCTATTTTGAAGCCGACCAGGCAGCAGATATCGTTGAGCCTGTGGATTTTTCCCAATTTCAAGCTTATGTGGATAACATGATCAGCAACAAAAACCTGTTTTATGCCATAAAAGCAACCGGCAGCTTTAGCCATGTGCAGACCAGAAGTGTTCCCGCCCAGCAAAAGCCTTATCCGCCTCTGGTGGATGTGACCAAAAACCAACCTACCTTTGACTTGGAAAACCTGAATGGAACGCTGATCGGCTTTTGGTGTCCCGCCTATGTGGACGGACTCAATGTGCCGGGTTACCATATACATTTCCTGAACGCCGACAAGAATCGCGGCGGACACTTGCTCGACTTCACCATGGAAAGTGGCCGGATCGAAATCGATGTTACCCCCAATTTCTTTATGCGTCTGCCTGACAGTGACGAATTCGGACAGATTGACATGCGCAAAGACAGAGCAGAAGAAACCAGTGCGGTAGAAAAATAAAAGCAACCCTCCTCCTGGTCGAAACCAGAAAAACGGTTGCTCCTGCGTAATGCCCGGCGCCTTGATTAATACCAGAAGCGCAGGAAAAGATAGATATTGGAGATCAATACGGACAATAGCATCAGCGGGAAGCCGAGCTTGAGGAAATCCACAAATTTAATCGGCGTCCCGTTTCTTTCTGCCATGCCAGCCACAATGACATTGGCCGAAGCCCCGATCAAGGTGCCGTTGCCGCCCAGACAGGCGCCCAAGGCCAGCGACCACCACAGTGAATCCATCGGCATCTGTGACAACTGCCCCACTTCCTGCAGCAAGGGGATCATGGTCGCCACAAAAGGAATATTGTCCACGAAGGCTGACGCTACCGCCGACAGCCATAAAATAAGTGTCCCGGTGATCATAACATTGTCTCCGGTGACTTGCAGCGACTGCTGGGCAATCAGACTGATTACGCCGTTTACCTGCAGGGCGCCTACCAGAATGAAGAGTCCGGCAAAAAAGAAAATGGTGGGCCATTCCACGGCAAACAGCACTTCCTCGGGCTCCTCCCGGGAGACCAGCATCAGCAGCCCCGCTCCAAAGAGCGCAACGGTAGCCGATTCCAAATGCAATTGCTGATGAAGCAGAAAACCCAACATGGTAAGCGCCAGGATAAACAACGATTTCTTGAGCAGCATCCAATCCCTGATGCTGTCCGTCTCACAGAGTTCCAGCAGCCGATCGATCTTATCCTGCCGGGCTCCCATGTCTTTTTTAAAAAAGGCTACTAGAATCAAAATTGTCACCGCCAGCACGATGATAGCCGGCGGACCCATATTGACGATGAAATCCATAAAGCCCAAGCCGGTGGCACTGCCGATCATGATGTTGGGCGGATCGCCGATGAGTGTGGCCGTACCGCCGATATTGGACGCAATGATTTCCGTCAGCAGATAAGGCATGGGCGATACCTCCAGACGGTCAGCCAGCGCGTACGTGACCGGCACAATCAAAAGCACTGTGGTCACATTGTCCAATAAAGCGGAAGCAACCGCGGTGATCAGTGCCAGCACCACCAGCAGAGCTACCGGCTGCCCTTTGACCATTTTGGCAGATTTGATGGCCAGGTATTCAAAGACACCGCTTTTTCTGGTGATACCCACGATCACCATCATGCCAATCAACAATAAAAGCGTATTGAAATCAACATGCTCGATGGCCTTTTCCTGATTGATGACTCCCAGCGCAATGACCAGGACTGCACCGATCCAAACTACAATGGTACGGTGGATCTTGTCAGCAATAATAAACGCATACGTGATTAAAAAGATCCCTATCGAAAGCCAAAAATAAAGCAAATATTCATCCCCCCGCCAATTGGTCCTGACCTGGCTTTACCAAATCATAAAATACAGCCCGATGGAAACCGACAGGGCAACCACCAGCCAGAACAAAGTCCGAATTAATTCCATTTTAACTTGTTTCGCGAGTTCTTTCATAGTATTATTCACCTCCTGTCAAAAAAACCGACAAAAAAAAGTAGGTACACCTGTCCAGCAGGCTACCCACCCCAGTAAGCCGATTTCTCACGGATAAAAAACCATATTCTCCCACCGGGAACCCAGGTGTTTCATCCCCGCCGTAACGATTTTCATCGCCACAGCTTTGACCGTCGTTTATATATTTCAATGTCACCTGAATATTATCATAACAATAAATGCCTGACAACTCAAGACGTGGTCGCATTTTCCTCGGATATTGCCGCAATACAGCGAATCGTGACTGCCGCGACAACAATCAATCCCCCGGCCAAAACCATGGGGCCAGGCGTCTCCCCCAGCAGCAAAAGCCAGGCCTTTTTCCTGTCATCCATGCTTTCAATTTCCTGTTTCGCAAACATCCATATCTACTATAATGATGGCGACAGTATTTTACAAGAACCAAATCGAGTTGGCCTAGCCGACAATGCCTTGTAGCTTCAACCGTTCAATTTCCTCCTGGGCATAGCCCAGCCATGCGAGGATCTCCTCACTGTGTTCACCCAGTCGCGGAAACTCCGCTTTGACCTGGGCAGGGGTGGCCGACAATTTGATGGGCTGACCGACCATCTTCAGTTCCATACCGGATTTACGAAAGTCAGGAAGTGTATAGATCATCTCCCGCTCTTTGACCCATGCCTGTTCACATACTTCATCCATCGAAATGACCGGCGTCACACAACAATCTGTCCCGGAGAAGATCTGCATCCATTCGTCCCGGTCGCGGGTCAACATGATGGCAGCAATCTCCTGCTTCATGCTCTCCTGGGAAGAAATGTCCCAGTGCGTTGCCAGCAAATCCGGTCTGCCGATGGCCTCACAGAATTCCTTCCAGAATTTATGCTCGATGGCCCCCAGGCTTATGTACCCGCCGTCTTTGGTCTCATAAATGTTATAAAAAGCAGTTTGGCCGGAAAACACCCGGACTTCTTCCCCGAATCCGGATTGAAAACCCAGTACATTGCCCAGAAATGCCAGCGAACCGTCCAGCATGGATACATCACAGAACTGGCCCTGGCCAGTCCGATTGCGATAGAGCAAGGCCAGAAGAATCGCAATGACCCCGTTTAAGCTCCCCCCCGCCAGACCGCCCAGCTGCGCACCGGTCAATTGCGGTTTTTCCGTTCCGTCACCGGTGAGACCGGTGATGCCGGCCAGACTTAGTATATTGACATCATGGCTGGCTGCATTGGCCATGGGACCTTCCTGCCCGTAGGCGGTCATGGAACAATAGATAAGACGAGGGTTGATGGATTTTAAACTATCATAATCAAGCCCCAGCTTCTTCATATAGCCAGGGCGAAAGCTGTCCACAACCACATCAGATTGCGCTGCCAATTCTTTATACAGCTTTTTGCCCTCATCACTGTGGAAGTTTAAGGCCAGGCTCTTTTTATTGCGATTGACCACAAAGAAATTGGCCCCTTCCTCCCCCAAATGCGGCGGGTTGACACGGGAAGGATCACCCCCGCGAATATCTTCCACCTTGATAATCTCCGCGCCAAAATCCCCCAGGATCTGGGTGCAGAAAGGCCCGGCCAGATTCGCAGTGATATCTAAAACTTTAATTCCATGGAGCGGTATATTCATCAAGCATTCTCCCTACGGTGCCAGGCACCTAACTTTCTAACTTATTTAAGTAATATTATAGCTTATTTCAATCCACACGCCCACGTGGGGCGCGACAGAGAAGGAGCATCCGAGCTGCTCGGGATCGACAGTTTCAATCCACGCGCCCGCGCGGGGCGCGACAGAATCGGCTTTTGCTTTAGGGAAAGGATATTCTGTTTCAATCCACGCGCCCGCGCGGGGCGCGACACCCTGATGATCCCGTAGAGTGCAGGCAGGATTTGTTTCAATCCACGCGCCCGCGCGGGGCGCGACAGCGCCGGTAATAAACGACCTGGGGCGCAAAAAAGTTTCAATCCACG
>DAOTHZ010000054.1:0-14387 GCA_035447945.1 Syntrophomonas sp. | reverse complement strand
CCGGCATTTTTGATCATATGAATTATCCGATGCAGGTGGGTACAGGCTTCTGCATGCACGGTAATCAGGTCAGCTCCGGCATCAATAAAGGCGGGAATCAGCGACTCCGGCTTTTCAATCATCAGATGAACATCAAACAGCAAATGGCTTATGCGCCGGATATCCCTTACCACGGGCGGACCGATGGTCAAGTTGGGAACAAAATGTCCATCCATAACATCAACATGCAGCCAATCCGCACCGGCTTGTTCAAGCCGCTGGCAATCTTCCCCCAGCTGCGCAAAGTTTGCGGATAGAATCGACGGGGCCACTAAAACCACTAATAACACCTCTCATTTTCCATTACTTCCTCCAGCATGGACAAATAATTATTATACCGGGAAGTCAGGATTTCGCCTTGTTCAACTGCGTTTTTAACCCCGCATTCCTTTTCCTTGAAATGAAGGCAGTTGGCAAATTTGCACGTTTCCGCAAAGCGGTTAAACTCAGGAAACCAACCGGGCAATTCCTCCCGGCGCATCCGGGGCATATCCAATACACTGAAACCGGGAGTATCAACTACCCAGCTTTGGTTGTCCAGCGGATATAATTCCACATGGCGGGTGGTATGCCGGCCCCGGCCGATTTTTTGGCTGACTTCCTGGGTGGGGACCAAATCCAGACCGGCAAGATGATTCAGCAGACTTGATTTGCCAACCCCGGAAGGTCCCGCCAATACAGCTATTTCCCCGTGAATGGCTTGCTGGAGGTCTTCCATACCTTGATTGCATCGGGCTGATACACTATGCACCGGATAACCGGCGCGTGGATAGTAATCCAAAATTTCGGTCACGGTCTGATGGACAGGTAAATCGCATTTATTGAGGACTATGCAGGGTTGCAATTGACTGTATTGCACCAATAACAGCAACCGGTCCAGCAAGGTCAGACTGGGCAATGGGCGATCGTAGGCCATGACAATCAGCACCATGCTCACGTTGGCAACCCGGGGCCGAACCATTTCATTATTGCGGGGAAGAATGCTTTCCAATACGCCTTTGTCATCTTCCAAAGGCGTAAACATGACACGATCACCGCTGAGAACTCGGGTTTTCAGTTTTCCCCGAGGACGACACTCGATGATTCGGGTATGGTTGTCTTGTACATAATAGAATCCACGATAACTTTTCAATACCAGGCCTTGCTCCTGCGTAATGGTCATCTTCCCCTCCGCTGGCTAGTTGAGCTTGTAAATCTTGACCGACTTGTCGTTGATAAATACTTCCGCAGTGCCGGCACCGTAATAGTTGATACTGGTATTGATGATATCGTCGCCATGGTGCATTTGATTGTATGATTGACGCTCACCATGCAGATCGGAGACTTCAATCCTTACATTCATCGTTTCCTCCTCGCGGGGAAGCTTGAATTGCAGTACTTTGGTCTTTACCTGAGGCCCGGGACCGGTACTGATCACCACATTGATTCGGGTTCCTTCTTCCACCATTACACCAGGATCTGTATCCTGTTTGACAATATGATCAGCCATGTAGACCGTGCTTTCCTCGCGTTTGACCTCTCCCAGAACCAGTTTTTTATCATCCAATGCTGTCCGCGCTTTATCCAGGGTCAAGCCTTTCAAATCAGGTACCGCTATTTTTTCCGGCTGTTTGCCTTGGCTGACAACAACATCGACACTGGTTCCGGCTTCTTCTTTGCTGCCTCGGGCCGGATCCTGGGAAATGATCATGCCTTCCGGTTTTTCCTCATCATATTCCTTTTCTATATCTCCCATGTTCAAGCCTGCATTGCCCAGTTTCACAACTGCGTCCTGAATATCGATACCCGTGATATTAGGTACGGTTATCAATTCCGAACCCTGGCTGATCACCACTTCTACTTTACGTCCTTCTTTGACTTTTCTTTCTTTGCCGGGGTCTTGGGATATGACCACGTCTTTTTCAAATTCGTTGCTGTATTCCTTGCCGACGACACTCATTACCAGCCCGACTTTGGATAATTCCTCGTCGGCCAGTTTGTAATCCATGCCCTCAACATTGGGTACGACCACTTCCTTGCCAAACAACCCGCCGCCCGACAGCAATGCACCGGACAGCAAACCCAACACGGCAATGACGATGATGGCGATCCCGAGCGGACTGAGCTTTTTCTTTTTTTTCAAGCTTTCATCTCCCTCAAACATGACCGGGGTACCGGTGATTATTTTTTCTTTTTTGCGCTTTTGAATATGTTCTTCCGGCCGGTACATATGAATACTCAAAAGCGCATTGCGCATTTCCTGGGCACTGGCAAATCGCTGTTTGGGATTCTTTTGCATCGCCAGCATAATAATGCTTTCCAGCGCAGCTGGTATATCCGGATTAAATCTGCGCGGAGGCGTTATTTCGTCGTGGATGTGTTTCATGGCTACGGTAATGGCGCTGTCGGCACTAAAGGGAGGCCGACCGGTCAGCATTTCGTACAGTACGCAACCAATGGAATAAATATCCGTGGTGCGGTTGACTGCCTCGCCTTTGGCTTGTTCCGGAGAAATATAATGGACTGAGCCAACAATATTTTGGTTGCCATAGGTAATAGTGGCATTGGTGATGGCCCGGGCGATGCCAAAATCAGCGACTTTCACCATGCCGTGTTCAGTGATTAATATATTATGAGGTTTGATATCCCGGTGGATAATCCCTTTTTCATGGGCATGATGGACGCCATCGCAAATCATGATGGCAATGTCCACCGCCCGCTCAAACATCAGCGGTGCTTCCGTACTGATGATTTCTTTCAGGGTCTTGCCTTCCACCAGCTCCATCACAATATAGTAAATGTCGCCTTCCTGACCAACATCATAGATGTTTACAATATTGGGATGATTGATTCTCGCCGCGGACAGGGCCTCGGTTTTAAATTTTTCCACAAAACCCTGGTCGCAGGAATATTCTTCTTTTAATACTTTTATTGCCACAATTCTGTCCAGTATTCTGCAATGGGCTTTATATACCTTGGCCATTCCGCCTTCGCCTATGATTTCCAGCAATTCGTAACGGCCCCCAAGAATAATTTGGTCCAAAACATATACCCCCAAATCTACATTTGTATAAGGATAATGGTTATATTGTCATATCCGCCTCGGGCCAACGCCAATTCCAACAGCTTTTGACAGGCCGTCTGCGGTTCGTTTTCATGCTCCAGCAACGCTTTGATTTCCGTTTGCTCCACCAGATTGCTCAGCCCGTCCGTACAAAGCAGGATCCAGTCTCCCGGTGTAACCTCCATCTGGTGTATATCAATGTCTACCTGGTTTTCCACGCCCAGGGCGCGGACAAGTACATGGTGAAAAGATTGATAACGCTCATCATCTTTGGCAATCAAGCCATCTTTGCGCATTTGTTCCGCCAGGGTATGGTCGCTGGTCGGTTTGGTGATTTGTGCATCATGGATGATGTAAAGACTGCTGTCTCCAACATGCGCGATCCAGATTGAATTTCCCCGGATAACAGCCGCTGTCAGTGTCGTCCCCATTTCATTCAAATCAGACGTAGCCTGTCCTGTCTCCCATATAATACGATTGGCAGACTGAACAGCTTTCTCCAGGGCTGCAGGAAATTCGTCAAGATCTTCCTTAATCAGTTCCCTGGTGATGGTTTCAATGGCCAGACGGGATGCAATATCTCCGCCCAGATGTCCTCCCATGCCGTCACAAACCACAAACAATTGATAATCCGTGTCCAGCCAATAATTGTCTTCGTTCCTTTTGCGCACCAAACCAATGTCGGTTAACCCAGCTGCCTTCATAATTCACCTCAATATCTCTACACCTGCCGGTCTTTTTTCACAGCCAACTGACCGCAGGCGGCTTCGATATCTGTTCCCCGTTCTTCCCTTACGGTAACATTCAGTCCCCCCGCTGTCAGCCATTGATAAAAATGGCGGATGCGATGCTGGGGGGGTCTTTTAAAATTTAGCCCGTCAACTTCATTATAAGGTATTAGATTGACATTCGCCAATATCGGTTTCAACAGCCTGATCATGGCCTCGGCATCTTGCTTGTGGATGTTGATTTCATCCAGCATAACATATTCAAAGGTAACACGACGGTTGCTGGTCTGTGCATACTCTTTGACGGCCTCCAGCAGGGTTTCCAGCGGATACTTTTTGTTCATGGGCACCAAGGTGTTTCTTAATTCATTGTTGCAGGCATGCAGAGAGACCGCCAGCGTCACCTGCAGGTTTTCCCGGATGAGTTTGCGGATGCCGTTGACCTCCCCTGCGGTAGAAATGGTAATATGTCTTTGGCCAATATTCATGCCTTTATGTTCATTGAGCAGGTAAAGCGATTTGATCATTTCATCGTAATTTAACAAGGGTTCACCCATCCCCATATAGACTACATTGGTGATCAAATCGTTCTCCGTTCTTTTTAATCTTTTAGCCAGTTCCCGCCGGGCACTCAAAACCTGTCCGACAATTTCATAGGCCAGCAGCTGACGCTGAAAACCACCCGCACCGGTCGCACAAAAAACACATCCAACCGGGCATCCCACCTGACTGGAAATACAAACGGTGTATTGGGAGTTTTTTTGCGCGTTTTGGGGGATAATGACTGTTTCCACCTTTTTTTTATCATTCATCTCCAGGAGAAATTTGCGGGTTCCGTCGTGGGATACTCTTTGTTTAATAAATCTGGGGATGGATATTTGGGCGATTTCATCCAGTCGAAAGCGCAGGTCACGAGGAATATCGCTCATCTCATAAAAGGAAGCCGTCTGTTTTTGATAGATCCATTTATATAGCTGCCGGGCACGAAACTTCGGCTCATGAATGCCGGTTACAAATTCTTCCAGTTCACTTTGGTTCATACCCAACAGTTCTGTTTTGTTTTGGTCATTCATTTAATCATTGCTCCTTCGCAGACGGGCATAAAACATTCCATCACAACCGTATTTGCCGGGGATGATCGTCAGCCAGCCCTTTTCCGCCATTTCCCGGTCAGGCTGATCCAATTGAAAATGATCCATTTCCCGCGCCATCGATTGCAATTGAAATTGCGGATGGTCTTGCAAATATTTAACAACGATCTCTTCATTCTCTTCGGTATTGATGGTGCAGGTAGAGTAGACCAGAATCCCACCCGGCGCTGTCATTTTGCCTGCCTTGGCCAGCATGGCTGCCTGCAATTTGGTCAGTGCCGCTATTTCTCCGGGGTCTTTGCGCCAGCGTGCATCCGCCCGCCGATTCAATACGCCCAGCCCGGAGCAAGGAACGTCCAGGAAGACTTTTGGCCATACCGGCGCCTCTTCCATCGCCAGCAGATCGGCGTGTTCACCGGTAACAATAGTGACACCTAAACGCTGACAGTTTTTCTGCAGCAAGGTTAGTTTGTGCGCGTGAAGTTCCACCGCTTTTACCAGTCCCTGGTTATTCATCTTTTCGGCAAAATGGGTTGCTTTCCCTCCTACGCCGCTGCATAAATCCAACACCTGGTCCCCGGCAACGGGATGCAGTATATCTGCTGCCAGCATGGCGGCTTCGCTTTGCAGATAAAAACCACCTGCCTGGTATGTATGCAATTGTTCAATGCTTTTTTCCAGGGAGTCGATGATAAGGGAACCCGGCAGTCGTCCAGGTCTGACTTGCGTACCCTCGCGTGATAATTCCATGGCTAATGCAGCAGCTTCGGTTCGCAAGGAATTGACCCGTAAAGTAAGCAATGGTTTCTGGTTCATATAGGCCAGCATGGCGGTGGTGAGCTGCACCCCATAACATGCTGTCCAACGTTCAACCAACCATTCTGGTTGGGAATGGAGAACTGCCAGATAAGTTGGTGAATTGACCGGCGGATAGGATATTTCGGCTTTGTTTCTGATTAGGTTACGCAAGACGGCATTGCATACTCCTGCCAACGTTTTGTTTACACTGCGGCGGACAAAGGCAACGGCACTGTCCACTGCAGCATAGTCAGGAATCCGCTCCATAAACATAATCTGATAAGTGGCTACCCGTAAAGCACTGCGCACCCAGGGATTTTGTTCGTCAATGCTCTTGCGCAGAAACAGATCAAGCACCCAATCAAGGTGCTTAATCATACGGATACTGCCGTTCACCAGTTCGGTGACCAGGTTTTTGTCTTTTTGCAGCATTTTCGACCCATGCAAGGCATGGTCCAGGCTGAGGTTGGCATAGGCACCCTTTTCCATGATCTGATAAACCAGGGTTACTGCCATCTCCCGCGGATCGGTTAGCAAAGCGTCGTTTTGCGTACGCATTGATTTCCCCACGGGTTTAATCATCTGAACCGGCAAAGATGGCCAGGTAATAGAGCAAATTGGCGATGGCGGAAAGCGCAGCGGCCAAATAAGTCAGGGCGGCAGCACCCAGCACTTTTTTCACCAGGGGAACTTCTTCCGTGCTGATCAGGCCGTACTGATGCAATTGCACAACGGCACGATTGGAAGCATTAAATTCCACCGGAAGTGTAACCAAATGAAACAATACCACCGCTGAAAAAAGCAAGATGCCAATCATAATAAGATCTGTACTGGCTATCACCATGCCAATCAACAGGATGGGAAAAGAGGCGGTCGAAGCAAAATTGGTCACGGGTACAATTTTCTGTCTGATTTCCATGGGTTTGTAACCTTGCTGGTGCTGTATGGCATGCCCCACTTCATGCGCTGCCACTCCGATAGCAGCAATGGAATCATTGCCATACACGGTTTCAGAAAGCCGCAGAACATGTGCCGAGGGATCATAATGATCCGTCAGGCTGCCGCGAATGGCTTCAATCGCGACATCATTTATGCCATTGTTGCGCAACAGGCCATAAGCCGCCTCTCGACCGGTAATCCCTTTTAGCGACCTGACAGCCGAGTATTTGCTGAATGTTGATTTAACCTTGAATTGTGCATAAATTGACAGTATTAGGGCGGGTAGTATTAAAATCAAATATCCCACTTTTCATCCTCCTCTACAAATCATAATTAAAGCCTGTTCCACCTTTGCTACATCCACGCTGGTGTTGTGACAGGGACCGTTGGGTCTGCGGTTTAACACACCATAAACCGGAAGCGAACCACTGTCCTGAATGCCCGAGGACAAGTCTCTCTCACAAGCAACGGCAATCACCCCTGAAGGACGGCATTCTTTAATCATTTTGCGAGCCAGGGTGCCACCGGTGGCCACCTTGATGATGGCCGAGTACTTGTGGCTAAGTTTGATTAGATCACTGATACAGCATTTTCCGCATTGTTTGCAATTGTTTATGTCCATCGTAATTTTATGGGGACACTCATCATTCTGCAGACAATGTGGCAAAAGAATCAATACATTTTCACCCTTTAAGATAATATGCTTCGATTTTACCAAATAATTATTCACCGCAATATACGATGACCTTATCTTTTCCGGAGGAATAGCCAGCACTTTTCCTATTACAAGCGTTATTGGAAAAAGTAGTTCATTGGCCAGCTTGGCGATACTATCCAGGGAGGGATTGGTTTTGGAACGGATAATCATAATAATGATCGCCATAATGCCCAACCCCAAAAGAAAAAATATCCCGCCAATGAGTATCGCGATAACGGTAAGCACGATCTTGCTGACCGGCGTATTCTGTTGGAGCAGAAATACCAGCAGCGGCATGAACAAGGCCATCGTCACCAGGCTGATGATCAACAATCCGATATAAATACGTTTTTTACTCTCCATCCTTACAATCTCCTGCTTTCCATGAAAAAGACCACAACAACACTTTATTCGCCCAGAACATCCCCTGGAACAAGTTTGAATCCCCGGACAAACTCATTGCTGGGCATCCTTTTCTTGCCTGCCAGCTGTACTTCTTTAATCTCCAGCATTCCCTCACTGCATTGCACCACAATTCCCGATGCATTGATATGCGCAATCTCTCCTGGGGCAGCAGCGGTGTTCTCGTTCAGCAAGCGCGAAGAAAACACCTTGAAACGCTGGTTATTAAAAGATGTATAAGCAGCGGGTTGGGGACTAAAAGCCCGAATCTGATTATTAATGACAAGGGCAGGTTGCTGCCACTGAATGCGTTCTTCTTCGCGCTGAATCATTGGCGCATAGGTAGCCTTGGCGCTATCCTGTTTGCGGCGCGGATATGATCCGCTGCGGATGATCGCCAAGGTATCAATCAGCAAGTCGGCTCCGGCATTGGCCAGGATTTCAGCGTAAATACCGTAATCCATGTCTGCCCCGATTTTGACCGGCAATTGCAGTATAATATCCCCTGTATCCAAGCCCCGATCCATGGCCATGGTAGTTACACCGCTGACGGTTTCCCCGGCCATAATCGCCCTTTGAATGGGGGCTGCTCCACGATAACGCGGCAACAGCGAAGCATGCACATTAATGCAGCCCAGCTTGGGGAAATCAAGTATCTCCGGCGGGATGATCTGCCCGTAGGAGACCACCACAATCAAATCTGGATCCAAGCTGCGAACATGATCAATCGCTTCCTCAGCGCGAATTTTTTCCGGCTGATATATTGCCAGGTGATGATTCAAAGCCAATTCCTTAACCGGAGAGGGAATGAGTTTTTGTCCCCGTCCGCGGGGACGATCCGGTTGGGTTACCACACCTGTGATCTCATGTTCTGTGTCCATCAGTCTTTTTAGAGACGGTACCGAGAACGCTGATGTACCCATAAAAACGATTTTCAATTCACCCCCTCCTTCCCTGTCAGTTTATTTTTCTTTTCGGGTCTGTATGGCTTTGTCCGGGAAAAGAATTCCGTCCAGGTGATCAATTTCATGTTGAAATGCTCTGGCCAGCAAATCGCTGGCTTCCATTTCAATTTCCTCACCATCGCGGTTCATGCCACGAACTGTTATTAGTTGGGCCCTTTTGCACCAGCCAACCAGGTCAGGAACACTTAAACATCCTTCCCGGGCGGTTTGTTCGCCTTCCCGGGTGATGATTTCCGGATTGATCATTTCAATCAGCTGATCTCCGGGATCGATTACGATGACTCGCTTGGAAACACCGATTTGAGGTGCAGCCAAGCCGATTCCGTCCGCAGCGTACATGGTATCACGCATATTGTCCAGAAGGCGAAGAACGCCGGCATTTACTTTTTCAACTTTTTGCGCTTTTTGTCTCAGAATGGGATCTGGTACGGTAACAATTTTGTATACTGACAATCTTTTTCCCTCCTTAAATGGTCACCACGGGGTTGATATCCATCTCCACTCTGAGGTTGGCAGGATGGGTAATTTGGTTAATTTTAGCAGCTATGCTGCCAAGTAACAAAACACTGTTGCATTTTATCATCAATTGATAACGATAGCGGCTCTTTATCTTGCTGATCGGGCAGGGGGCTGGCCCCAAGATCATTATACTATCTTCTTTGGCGTCAATCATCTCTTCTATCTGTCTTGCCAAAATATTGATGTACGCTTGCCCCGACGCATCCTCTTCACTGCTAACCACGATGCGCAGAATTTCAGTAAAAGGCGGATAATCCAAACGATGGCGAATTTCTATTTCATCTTCATAAAAACGCTTATAATCCTGGAGAACAACTTTTTCAAACAATGGTTCCTGAGGGTTGTAGGTCTGGATCACTACTTCGCCCGGGATGTTTGCTCTTCCCGCCCGCCCTGCCACCTGCACCAGCAGTTGGAAACAACGTTCACGGGCTCTAAAATCAGGTAGATTCAACAAGCTGTCGGCATCAACCACACCTACCAGGGAAACCCGCGGGAAATCAAAGCCTTTGGCGACCATTTGGGTGCCAATCAGAATATCAATACGTCCTGCTTTCATGTCTGCCAGAATAGCCTTCTGCGCTCCTTTGGCCCGACTGCTGTCCAGATCCAGTCGTGCAATCCTGGCGGTCGGATACAATTGACGTATTTCCTCTTCTACCTTCTGGGTTCCCGTCCCCATCATCTGCAGATGTTGACTGCCGCACGTCGGGCAGACGGAATGCTGTGGACGCTGTACATTACAGTAATGGCAAACGTTTTGCCGGATATCATGATGATAGGTCATGGCCACTGCACAATTGGGGCATGAGGCTATATTACCACATTCCCGGCAAATCGTCATGGGGGAATGTCCGCGCCGGTTGATAAAAAGAATGCTTTGTTCTCCCCGGTGCAAGACATGTTCAAGTCGTTCCTGCAGATACCGGGAAAGCATCCCCGGGTAACCGCTTTTGAAAGTTTTTTTCATGTCTTCGATGACAATCATCGGGATGGCTGCTGCGCCGGTTCTCTTGGATAAAGTCAGCAATTGGGCGTCCCCGGCAGTGGTTCGATAATAGGTTTCCAAAGCAGGGGTAGCAGTGCCCAGCAATAAAACCGCCTTCGTAATCCGGGCGCGCTGACGGGCAATGTCACGGGCATGATAACGGGGAGTTTCTTCCTGTTTATAACTGTTTTCCTGCTCCTCGTCCATTATGATCAGACCAAGGTCCGGCAATGGAGCAAAAATGGCGGAACGCGGACCCAGCACCAGTTGGACTTCTCCCCGTTTGATTCGCTTCCACTCCCCGTATCGTTCCCCGGCTGACATGGCGCTGTGCAAGACGGCCATATCTGCAATGCGATGCGAGAATATATCAACCAGCTGGCGGGTCAGAGCAATCTCCGGCACCAGTACAATGACTCGCTTGCCTTGTTGGATGGCTTGTTGACACGCCTCGATATAAACTTCTGTTTTCCCGCTGCCGGTGATTCCGAATAAAAGAAATTCCCTGTGTTTTGCAGCAGCCAAGCCGTCTCGAATCGCTTGCAGGGCATGCTTCTGTTCAGAATTAAGCTCAAAAGCAGGTGTTTGGATGACTGGCTGGCGCCGGATTGTCCGTATCAGGTTTTTTTGGCGCAAAGCGTTGCCTGCTGAGCGGCTCACCATCATATCAAACTCATGGCAACTCATCTGCGGATGTGAAACCAGCAAATCGAGCGCCTCAGCCTGCCGCGGAGCTTTTTTGCGAATGGCATCGATTTGGCTGGTATATTGCTCGTCATCGAGAATATATACCATGTCGCTTTTACTGGTCCGCGTCGCACCATATACTCCGGTCAGATACACCAGACCGTTTTCTATTAATTCTTCCAATTGCTCTTTGGAGATTATCTTGAGGGTTTCATTTACACTTGCTTCTCCCTGATTCCATAACAATTCCATCAACGCTTTGCCGGAATCGTTTTTGACCGTATGGCTTTGTTCGTATTCTGCCTGGCTGACCAAGCTGATTACACGGCGTAATTTTTGCTGATGCAGTAAACGCGGAATCATCATGGATAGAATCTGCGCCAGCGAAGCAGCATAGTATGCAGCCATCCATTCGGCCAGATCATATAATTCCTGATCAAAGACAGCTTCCTGGTCCAGCACCCGGATCAGGGGCTTAAACTCTGCTGCTAAAGAATTATCTTCTTGATCCACCACAAACGCTTCGGTCTTTCGGCCTCGAAAGTCAACCAGCACCCGTTTGCCAAAAAGCGCTTCTGCCTGCAGCTCTTCCGGTACCAAATAGAGAAAGCGGTTGTTTAATTGTTGGGTATGTAGATTGATGATCACACTGACCGCTTGCATGTCTGCTCCTTTGTTAAATAAGAAAATACCGACAATCATGAAGTTTTACCGAAAAATAAAAGGCGGGGATTGCCCGCCTTTTTATCAGCACCTGACTGGGGGATTATAAACCGGCTGCGTTTCTGATGGCGCCGGCTTTATCCGTTCGTTCCCAGGTAAATTCACTCTCGTTACGGCCAAAATGACCGTAGGCGGCTGTTTTTTGGAAAATGGGCCGACGCAAGTCAAGGTCTCTGATAATGGCTGCCGGGCGCAGATCAAAATACTCTTTGATCAGGGATACGATTTTTTCATTGGCGATCTTGTTGGTGCCAAATGTATCCACGGAAATCGATACCGGTTGAGCCACCCCAATGGCATAAGCCAATTGGATTTCAAGCCGGTCGGCCACCCCTGCTGCTACCATGTTTTTGGCAACATATCGGGCTGCATAGGCAGCCGAACGATCAACCTTGGTCGGATCCTTGCCGGAAAAAGCTCCACCGCCGTGACGGGCCATCCCGCCGTAGGTGTCTACTATAATTTTTCTGCCGGTCAGTCCGCAGTCCCCCTGCGGCCCACCGATGACAAAACGACCGGTAGGATTGATATAATACTTGGTTTCGTTATCCAGCATTGCAGCAGGAACCACCTGCCTGATCACCTGTTCAATAATGTCACTTTCAATCGTTGCCAAATTGACCTCTGGATGATGCTGGGTTGAAACGACAACAGTGTCCACACGGGCCGGCTTTCCATCTATATACTCCACGGTTACCTGGGTCTTGCCATCCGGGCGCAGGTAAGGGATGATGCCTTCTTTTCTGACATCGGTCAAACGTTTGGCCATCTTGCTGGCCAACAGAATCGGCATGGGCATGTACTCATCCGTTTCGTTGGTGGCATAGCCAAACATCATGCCCTGATCTCCAGCGCCAATGGTTGATACATCCGCATCGACCATTTCACCGCGTTTGGCCTCCAGAGCCTGATTAACGCCCATGGCAATATCACCGGACTGTTCATCCAAGGAAGTCAGAACCGCACAGGTTTCACTGTCAAAACCGTATTTTGCCCGGGTATAACCAATATCTTTGATCGTATTCCTGACCAGCTTGGGAATATCGATATAGCATTCCGTCGTGATTTCGCCCGAAACCAATACCAAGCCAGTCGTGACAATGGTTTCCGCAGCAACCCGGGCAAAGGGATCCTGGGCCAGAATGGAATCAAGAATGGCATCTGAAATCTGATCCGCCATTTTATCAGGATGTCCTTCCGTTACTGATTCAGATGTAAACAGTTTTTTGCTCAATTTCTTCTCCTCTTTCCTGCCATTTTATGCTTGCGTCAACGCAACCACACGGTCAATAATTGCAGCAGCAACTTCTTCTTTCAGCATTTTCGGCAAGGATTCCACTTCTCCGTTGCGTGAAATCAGCGTTACTACATTGGTTTCGGTAGCAAATCCGGCCCCTTCCACCGTGACATCATTAGCTACGATGAAATCAAGGTTTTTGGATGTAAGTTTTTTACGGGCATTTTCCAGGAGGTTTTCCGTTTCGGCGGCAAAACCAACCATAATCTGGTTTTCCTGTTTGCGCTTGCCTATCTCTTTTAGTATATCAGTCGTTCCAACTAATTCAAGCATCACCGACGGGGGACCGTCATCGGTCTTTTTTATCTTTTGTGCAGCCACTTGGGCGATGCGAAAGTCACCCACTGCAGCAGCGCCAATAATAACATCGCAAACCGGTTGATATTGCAGCATGACGTCGCACATTTCCTGGGAACTCCAGACATTTATGCATTTGACATTGGCGGGAACTTCCAGATTGGTTTTGCCGCTGACCAAAATAACTTCCGCCCCGCGTTCACAAGCTTCCCTGGCAATGGCATAGCCCATCCGGCCGGTTCCCCGATTGCCAATGAAACGGACCGGATCGATATCCTCACAGGTTGAGCCGGCATTGACCAGCACCCGTTTGCCAGCCATATCTGTCCGGGGTTCGAGCAAGCCTGCAATCTGTTCATAGATATCTTCTATCGCCGGCAGCCGTCCTTTTCCTTCAACCCCGCAGGCCAACAGACCGCTGTCAGGTTCTTGCACGTAATACCCGTATGACTGCAGTTTTTTGAGATTATCCTGTACGATGGGGTTTTTAAACATGTTGGAATTCATGGCGGGCACAATCAATACCGGAGAGGTATTGGCCACGACAACCGTAGAAAGCAGATCATCTGCGATTCCATGTGCCATTTTGGCGATAAAATTGGCGGTTGCCGGGGCGATGACCAGCAAATCAAGTTTTTCGGCAATGCCTATATGTTGGACTTTATATTCAAGGGATTCCGACCATAAGTCAGTAGCGACTTCCCGGCCTGATAAAGTTTTAAAGGTCAGTGGACTGATAAACCGTGTTGCGCCTTCAGTCATCATGACAATGACATCAAACCCATTGGTTTTTAGTTTACTGACCAGGTCTGCAATTTTATAAGAGGCAATTCCGCCGGTAATGCCAATGCCAACAGTTTTCACCATATCCGGGCCTCCTTGTCGGACATTATTACTTGTAGACGATTGTAACCTTTTCAGACATTACTTCTTCCAAAGCTTCCGTCACCATACTGGAGAGGCGATAATTCTCATCGTTTTTCTTGTTTTCGGACAGTTTTCTCGCTTGTTTGGCAACGGCCACGACCACTGCATATTTGCTTTGACTGAGATCCATCAATTCTTTGGTGGATGGTGTAATCAACTTTCCAACCCCCCTTTATCGTTATTCCTGTTCCGGCAGCGCTCAGCCACAATGATGGCATACACTTTTTCCACGGCTTCCTGGAGACTG
>DAOTHZ010000053.1:0-14590 GCA_035447945.1 Syntrophomonas sp. | reverse complement strand
GTTTACCCGTACTCCGGAGCCGGGTGCGGAGGTTCGATTCCTCTCGGGCGTACCATTAGTAAAATCAGCACTTCCGGTGGAGCGAAAGTAATAAATTTGAATCTGGTATATTATCAAATCCATTCATTCGGCAGCCCTTTAAATAAAAGCCGGTCTAAAAAAGACCGGCTTTCTGATTTTATTGGGTGTGTATCAATAAATATTCAAAGTCCGACGATGGCACCACCGATGGCGGGGCTGGGGCTTGCCATATAATCTGTAGCTTTCTGGCAAAGTTGTTGGCCAGATACGGATCGATTGCATTGGTCACTTCGAATTTGGTCGCAAAATAAGATGAATGCCTGGCAGGATATCTGGATGATTTATAAATCATCCTTTTGCTTTCTCCCGGAGCCCGGGTAAAGATAAATACATCTTCCGGCCTTTTTGGCCGGGTGGTATTCTTTCGTCTAGTATCCTTTGTATTCGGGAGCACGTTTCTGGGCAGCAGCAATATTGCTTTCTTTAAAATCATGACTGAGGGCGCCCAGGGTCAGATAATCGCCTTCGATTTGGAAATAGGTGTCCATCGTGTAGTCGTGCAGGCGGTTGCTGATTTGTTTAATATGGTTGATGCCTACCGGCGATTTGGCAGCAATTTTGGTTGCAAGGGCATACGCATCAGCATAAGCGTCAGTACTCACTTTATAGACCATGCCCATTTCCAGAGCAGCTTTGGCAGGAAGAGGTTCTGCGGTCATGGACAGGACTTTGGCCTTCATGGGCCCTACCAGGCGTTGCAGAGCCCAGAGTCCTCCGGTGTCAGGGCTGAGGGCATAGTCGGCAAAAACTTGCATAAAATAAGCGTTTTCTGAAGCGATGACGATGTCGCTGGACAGCAACAGGTTGCATCCGCCACCGATACAGCCACTTTCCGCCACACCGATAATCGGTTTGGAGATCGTATACATTTTCTTGATCATATTGGCGATTTCATACATGACTTCCCGTCCGTCAGGCAAGCTCTTGGCCAATTTGGATTGAATGATTGGCAAGTCGCCGGGGCCAAAACACCAATCGCCGGTACCACGCAGAATAATGACCCGGATTTCCTTGTCCCAATGGCAGTTTTCCAGGGCAGCAGTATACTCATCAATGGTCTGCTCACCCAAACGGTTTTTGTTCTCCGGGCAATCAAACGTGATGATGGCGATGTGTCCTTCTTTTTCCAGTTTAATGACATGATCATATTTCTTTTCATAGGGATACATTAATGTCACTTCCTCACATTTATTTGTTGTTGTGTAATAAGCAATTAAAGCAATTGTAGTGATTTTCCAAACCGGATGGTTAAACCATTTTATTTTTTATCATCATCGTGATCTGTTCCATCAGAGCTTCTACGGAAGCACCACCGATTGCCATGACCTTGGCATCACGCCAGAACCGTTCCACTCCGGTGTCAATAATCGTGCCGACCCCGCCATACAGCTGAATGGCTTCGCGGCAAACGTATTCAGACACTTCGGCACCCTTGACTTTGAGCAGGCGACCTCGGGCCAGTTCCAGGCTGCCCTGGTCGCGCATTGCATAGGTACTGTAAATCAAGGCCCGCAAAGATTCGATTTCTCCCCACATTTTGGCGAGCTTGTGGCGGCTGACCTGGAAGCGATCATACATGCTTTTTCCGCATTGCACTCTTTCCATGCTGTATTGCAGGGCCATTTCATAAGCACCTTCGGCAATGCCAAGGCTGACTGGTCCACAGCTTAAGAATTCGGCAGTGGCGCTGACAAACATGGCTTGCAGAACACTGCCCAACGGTCCCAAAAGGTTTTCTTTGGGGATTCGGCAATTTTTAAAGGAAATGCTGCCAGTCATGGAACCGTGCCAACCAAGCTTGTGCTCGGGTTTGCCGACTTCAAATCCGGGGGTTCCGGCTTCCACGATAAATGTGCTCAAACCCAGTTTGGCGCCGGGAGCAACGTCTGCCTGGGTAACGGCCAGAATAACATAAACATCTGCCACACCAATATTGGTGATCAGTACCTTGCCGCCATTCAGTACCCATTCATCTCCATCCAGGTCAGCGCGAGTGGTAAATTCGATTTGATTGGAACCGCCTACTGCTTCCGTTGAACCGCAAGCCAGGATAATTTCTCCTGTAGCTGCCGGGGCCAGGTATTTCTTCTTTTGTTCAGGAGTGCCCAGCATATCGAGCAGTCCGCCGGCCAGCAGGCTATGAGCGCCCATGGCAACCGTCAGAACCGGACAGCTCTTGGCGATTTCTTCTAAAATCAAGGCCAGGGTGGTTTGATCTCCGCCTAATCCTCCATATTCTTCGGAAAAGGTAACGCCGAGAAAGCCGAGTTCACCTGCTCTTTTAAAAAGGGCCATGGGGAACTCGCAATTCTTGTCGATCTGCAGGGCGACCGGTTTTACTTCTTTTTCTACAAACTCACGGGCGATATTACGCATCAATTCTCTTTCTTCTGTCAAATACCACATTTAAAATCAACCTCCTGTTAATTGCTTTTTATTCACTTGCCATCGGGAACTGTAATTTGAAAAAATTCACCCTCCTTTCCAAGTATGTATACAACGCTATCCATTGCGATAACTAACCCCAAATGAACTGCGGGGGTATTGCCATTTAATAATCCCTTTGTTTTTGCACATGACCCGGCATGTCCCGCATTCCAAACAACCCGCATAATCAAAACTGATGTCGCCATTTTTGTCGAGTTTATAGAGAACGGCAGGACAAACCAGCAGACAGGCTTTCTCAGTGCATTGCCGGCAAATATTTTTGTCCAGGACGATATGCGCTTCTTCTTCGTCGACAGTGAATTTATTCAAACTGAGCAGTTCAGCTGCTTCCATCTTTTCTATGCTCATATCGATTTATACCCCCTGATGCCATCCTTCAACAATTGCCACATGGTAATGCCGTTGCGTTTCATAATGGGTCTGATGGCTTTTTTCAAGCTTGAGGCTACGTTTCCGTCTGCCTTGTACATGAAAGCAGCCAGGTCGTTGGCCATGGCGGGATAGTGTTTATAAATACGCTGGATTTCCAGCAGATCAAAATATCCATCGACCGCTTGCATGGTCGGCAACATTTTAAGTTCTTTCAATTCCTGCATATAACGAAGGCCGACCTTGCCAGCATCAGGCTCGGCTAGAATTGCCCGGGCAGCGGCCACGCCGCTGACGATAGCCAGGTCAATCCCTCTGATGCTGTACCCGGTATTGATGACGAACCCGGCCGCATCCCCTACCATTAAGAAGCCATCCTTGTAAATCTTTTTGGGAATTCCCCGATACCCGGCTTCGCTGACCAAATGGGCGCTGTATTCGATGGTTTGTCCGTCGGCAATCATGGGATATATGGCGGGGTGCATTTTAAAGTCCTGCATGATGTCGTGCACCTGACGTCCATGCCGGGCAGCTTCTTCCGGCATAAAGACACATCCCAGGGAGATGCTGTCACGGTTGGTGTAGAGAAAACCTCCGCCGTGTATGCCTTCGGTACAGCCCAGGATCATCATGGCGGCCCCTTCCTCCGGTGCCAGATGGAATCGTTCCTCAATGGTTTTGGCCGGTAGTTCAATAACTTCTTTTACGCCCACGGCCACGCTTTCGGCGGTGATATCATGAATCAGACCCGCCTGCTGGGCCATGAAGGAATTGACGCCGTCGGCGGCGATGACGATATCCGCCAGCATTTCATCTTCTCCGGCTTTTACTCCGATGACTCGGCCGTTTTCTTGCAGGAGCTCATCCACTTTAACGCCGCAGGCAATTATGGCGCCTTTTTCCTCCGCTTGGGCGGCGAACCATTCATCAAAAACAGCCCGCAGAATTGTATAGGATTGAGGCCGTTGGCCTGCAGAGGTCACTGCAGGATCCAAATAATCAACGGTGATCGCTTGTTCGCCATGCATAATCATGGTTTTTTCGCGGACCACTTTTCTTTCCAGCGCGGCTTCTTGCCACAGGCCTGATTCAACCAAATCCAGGGCATAGGAATACAGCCGGCCGCCGGTTACGTTTTTGTCTCCGGCGCTGTTTCCTCGTTCGATCACCAGCACATTTTTTCCTTCCCGGGCCAGAATATAGGCACTGGCAATCCCAGCAGGACCGGCCCCGACCACAATGGCATCAAATCTGTCTTCACTCATTTTCGTTTGCACCCCAATTCTTTTACGCTTTTTTAATTGCCTGGGTGAGAACGGGCAAGATCTCCTTGAGATCGCCTACGATTCCATAGTCTGCAATTCTAAAAATAGGTGCTTTTTCGTTGTTGTTGACGGCTACGATAATTTTTGCATCCCGGATACCGACCGTATGCTGCACTTGGCCGGATACGCCGATACCAACATAGAGCTCCGGGCGGATAGATTTTCCGGAAATACCAATATAGCTGTCCGCCGGCAGCCAGCCTTTTTCTTCAGCTATGGGGCGGGTACAAGCTAATGCAGCCTCGAAGGATTCGCACAAGTCTTCGGCCATTTTCAGTTCGTTTTGATCTTCCAGCCCCAAACCGATACAAACGACTCGTTTGGCTTGAGCAAGGTCAACGCCTTGTTTTTCAATTTGTATGTTTTCCAGCAAGTCAACCTGCGGCTTTGCTTCCACTTCGCGCTCCAGTACAGGACTTATGAATGCACCTGCGTTGGCCAGTGGGTATTTCCCCGGCGGAACCGTGATTACATTAAACCCTTGGCATAGAGCAGTTTGCACCACCGCTCCGCCATACATCATACGGGTGGTTTCGATATCATTGCCATTGCGTTTTACAGATACGACATCACTGACCAGGCCGCAATGCATGCGGGCAGCAACGCTGGCAGCAATATCTCTCCCCCGCACCGATGCTCCCACCAGAAGCATCTCGGCGTTTTCAGCTTTTAATAACTCGACTATGGCTGGGGCATAATCTTCCGGCCATTGGCTGGTACCTTTTAACCAAAATACCTGATTTGCACCATATTGGGCTATTTGTTCAGCATCAGCCGCGTTTAACGCAATTACACCAGTGGATTGTCCCAGTTCTTTTGCCAGGCAGATTAATTCTGCGCTTGCTTCTGGTTTTTCAGCGTAAATAAAAATTCCGGACATTATAACACCCCCTCTTTTTTAAGATGACCGATTAATTCAGTAACTTTGGCGGCAGCATTGCCGTCGCTGATCACTATGTTTTTACGATTATTGGCGTACCCTCGCATATCGATGGGTTTGATGCAGGGACGGAGTTCGTTTTCGGTAAGACCAAGATCAGTAATTTTTAACTCGGTATTGGGTTTTTTACCGGCAACCATGACAGCTTTTAAGCCAGGGATTGGTGCTTCCATGATTTCCGGCAATACCGTTATGACAACCGGCAAGGTGGCTTTCACTGTTTCCCGGTAGTCTTCCAGTTTACGGATTGCAGTAATTTTATTGCCGTCCAATTCAATTCCGGCAACACACGAAATAACCGGAATGTTAAGCAATGCTCCAAGGCGGGGGCCAATCTGATGAGCATAGGTGTCAGCAGCACCTTCACCACATACGATTAAACTGTAATCTCCAATTTTCTCTATGGCGGCAGCCAATACATTGGCTGTCACCCATCCATCCGCCTTTTCCGCCAGTGCATCACTAATCCAGAATGCTTCAGCCGGACCACGCGACAAAACGTCTTTGAGAGATTGTTTGACTCCGGCATTACCAAAGGTCAAGGAGATGACTTGATCACCACGTTGTTCGCCTGTGGTTACAGCAACAGCAATGGCATTGCGATCATATTCACTGATTTTACTTTTTGCTTTGCTGCAATCAACGCTCAGATCTGCCGGGTTAATACGGATGTCTTCCTCATCAAACACCCATTTGTAACAACTGATAATATTGGCCATAATTCTACCTCCATCTGTTAAACGTTTTCATCCCTTCAGTGAACACGGCATCATTGATTGTTTACCGTTTTTTATGCCTGTGGTCATTGACAATAATAAAAGCAAAAACCGTGCCAATTATTATCATCAGCCAAAACCCAAGATTACATGCTTCTGCGAAAAAATTATAGTCGGCATGATTGTCAAGTAAATGAACAGTGTTAATAAATTAAACACTATTAAGGGTACATTTATGATTACGAGGCAAACCAAATACAACGAAGGTAATTTAAGCATTGTCCAATCCTTCTCCGCAAGTGTCTTTTACAATTTACCTGCAAGGTGTATAATTTGAATAGCAATGCGATGTCGCAATATGTCGATTTAACATAAAGTAACGGCAGGTGAAATGAATGTATCAACAAGAACTGATTGTAAACGGAGAACTTGAACAAGCCTGGCGTGAGTTCGTGCAGGATGGGGTTATCAATCAAAATATTGTCCGTCCGGAAATCGCCCGTTCCTGGTTTAGATGTAAAAAAACCGGCAATACTGCTGATATGCAGCCATTGCCTGACCATCTATTACGGGCCAAACAGGAAAATAACCGCAAAATGATCGAGGCATCCCGCTCTATTCTGCAAGATGTTGCGGTCATGCTGGCTGCTTCCATGCCGTGTTTTGCCGTTATTTTACTGGATAACGAAGGCGATATTATTGAAATGATCGACCATAATACCGGTCTGCTCTGTCTGGGACATCATTGCAGTGAGCTCAAATCAGGCACTAATGCCGGAGGAATTGCCCTGATTGACGGTGCCGGGGTGGAAGTAGTCGGCTACGAACACCTTTATCCTTTTGCCCATAAATGGCATACGCTCGCTGTACCGCTTCGCAATTCCCATCGACAGGTGGCAGGTGTGTTTGGCGTTTTGAATACTGAAGGTCCTTGTCCGGTTTTAGCCATGCAGACTGTTTCGTTGGGAGCACAATTAATCGAGACCAGGTTACAGCGGGATCAAATCTTTGTTGATGTGTCTGGCCTGATGGGGGAAAGAATTCTGGAACCGGCGATACTGGTTAATCAAAATGGTTTGATTCTGGACGCAAACCAACCTTTTGCCGATCTGTTTATGCAGGAACACGATGACCTGCGGGGCAACAACATCAACGCCTGCCTGCGCGGTGAGATAAATTTCAAAACATTGCTCTCGCCTGCTATTCATCTTGATCACCCAGTGAGCGTCTCAATTCAGCCGTTTAACCAGAAACTGAAAAAGAGTTCCTTTGTTTGCAGTTTAAGCAAGTACATAGTCAAAGCTGACAATGAAAACGGCTTGATCATTTTTACCTTCAGCGGCATCAACCACAATGAATGCCAAAGTATCAACAAATCCCTGACAGACAGGCAAGAAGATGCATTTGCCTGTCTTATTGGCAACAATGAAGCTTTTTTAAAGGTCATTAAATCTGCCCGGCGGGCAGCCCGAATCTCATCCACCATTCTCATTGAAGGTCGCAGCGGAACGGGCAAGGAATTGATGGCTCGTGCCATACATCAGGAAAGCAAACGCAGCGGGGCCTTTTTAGCTTTGAACTGCGGGTCCCTGCCCAAAGAATTGTTGTACAGTGAGTTGTTCGGCTATGAGGACGGTGCTTTTACCGGTGCCAGAAGAGGCGGCAACGCCGGCAAGTTTGAACTGGCAGACGGAGGAACGCTGTTTTTGGATGAAATAGGCGAAATGCCCTTGGACATGCAGGTCAGTTTGCTGCGTTTCCTGGAGGATAAAACCGTAACCCGAATTGGCGGGAGTAAAACGAAACGAGTCGATGTACGCATCGTTGCGGCTACCAATCGCAACCTGACAGAAGAAGTTCAGCAAGGTAATTTCCGGGAAGATTTGTTCTATCGCATCAATGTTATTCATTTAACCATGCCGGCACTGCTGACCCGCAAAGACGATCTTGATTTACTGGTAAAACATCTGCTGCATCAGTTGGAGTTAAAACACGGCTTCGACAACATCGTAATCAGTGCAGACGTGATGAAACGTTTCGAAGCCCATGATTGGCCGGGGAATGTACGTGAACTGCAAAACGTCCTGGAAAGCAGCTTGATTGCAGCCGATCAGGGAATGATTACCCTGGAATGTCTGCCGGATTACCTGCAGCAGAATGCCCGTCCCGTCAGACCTGCTGTACAGGGCAATCTGCGGGAGATTGAAAAATATATGATCATGGAAACGCTGCAACGGAACGACCATAATATCAGCCAGGCAGCCCGGGAACTTGGGATAACCCGGACGACCCTGTATAAAAAAATGGAACAGATGGGACTAAAACGAACTGTTTAAGTTAATGCCATCCTGTCACCGAACATAATGTAAAGTAGGAAAAAGCATGGAATACATTAGTTATTTTGTCACGGATATAGGCACCCTTGGAATCACTGAAAAGGCGGGAGCGATCACCCGTCTTTTCCTGCCGGGAGAACCGAGTTTCTCAAACCATCTGGAGTCCATGACTCCAACTTTAGAGGAAGCTCGTCGGCAATTGCTGGAATATTTCCAGGGACATCGAAAGATGTTTGATTTGCCGCTGGCCATGACCGGTACAAAATTCATGCGCAGCGTTTGGCAGAGTTTGTTGACCATCCCTTATGGACAAACCCGATCATATGGCGATATCGCCCGTATGATCGGCAACAAAAACGCCTGTCGGGCAGTGGGAATGGCGAATCATAGCAATCCCATCGCTATCATAGTCCCCTGTCACCGGGTAATTGGTGCCAATGGCCAATTGGTAGGTTATGGGGGCGGATTGAAGGTTAAATCATATTTACTGGAACTGGAAAAGCACTACGCCAGTCCAGGTCAGGGTTAAGTGGCAGGAAAGTATTGCAGCACCTGAATCGGTATTGCCAGGGTGCGTATTTCGATCTGCTCCCCTTTTTTTATCTCGGTACTGGCAAAAACGACTCCGATCACCTGAGATTGCTGGTTTAAGACTGGACTGCCGCTGTTGCCTGGATTGGCGGGAACGTCTACATCAAATACCAGTGTCTGGTTGGATTGCGTCATGTGGTATTGTCCGACCCGCCCGCGTTGGGCGATCTTTTGCAACCCCAGGGGGTTGCCGATAATGGTCACCTGTTCGCCGTGCTCGGGTTTTCCCTGGGGACTGGCGGCCAGCGACGGCAGATCGCGACTGTCCAGCTCAATCATGGCCAGATCATGGCCTGCGACAACGCTATATTGGTCAATAATAAATGTTTGACCATTGCCAAAGGTAATTTTTATCTTGCTGGCATCTTCCACAATGTGCAGGTTGGTAATGATCCGGCCTTGGGGCGAGAGATTAAAACCGGTTCCCTGTCGAACCGAATGGGAAAGTGCGTTGCCGACACTGGCTTCAATCGCAACCACGGCCGGTTTGGCAGCAGTCACGATGGCATCATCACGCAAGCGGGCATGGTCGCTCATAAATTCAAAACGATCAGCCATCAGAATCTGCAAGTCCGGCAGAGACAAAAACGTAAAAGCTGCCACCAACAGCAGTACAATGGGCACGATTAGCCAATGACTTCTTTTTCGGGAAGCATCCCGGTGTTCCTTGAACTCCTGCTCAGCCAACTGCCATTCCCACTCTTGCGGTTCATGTAGGTGTTCTTTTTTTTCATCGCCTGGTAATTGTTCCATGTCCAAATACCTGCCTAAAACTCTTTTGTGAGTAATTTTATCTTTTATCTACTATCCATTATAATAAATAAAAGCAAATATATTTGTAACGGAGGGTATAAAATGGCTGAATATGAATACTTATCACTGCAAGTAGAGGGTCCGGTTGCGACTGTGACATTCAGTCGTCCGGATCGGATGAACGCCATGGGCATCGGTCCCTGGAAAGAAATTCATTTGGTGCAGGATGAAATTGAAGCCAATCGTGATATTCGGGTGGTCATTATCAAAGCAGATGGACCGCACTTTTCCGTAGGTATCAACCTCAATGATTTGGCAGGCGTCAGTTCTGATTACGTCATCGACAATATCAATTATTTACAGCGAACCTATACTCGCTGGCAGGAAATGAATGCCATAGTCATCGCTGCCGTGCATGGGTTATGTTACGGCGCTGCCACAGAAATGCTCTGTGCTTGCGACATCCGGGTTGCCGCCGAGGATGCCAGGTTTGGCATGCAGGAAGTCCGCTTTGGCTTGAGTCCTGACATGGGTGGTTCCCAACGTCTGCCCAGACTGGTAGGGGCCGGACAGGCCAAACGCATTATCCTGGCCTGTGAGGAAATTGACGCCAAAGAGGCACGGGAGATTGGGTTGGTGGAAATCGTCGTGCCGCGCGAGGAATTATATGAACGAGCTGGAAAACTGGCCAAAAGAATTGTCAACAATCCCCCCTGGGCTGTACGCTTTGGGAAAAAAGCCATCAATGCCTCACTGGACAGCAGTTTGGCAGGTGGTCTGCTGCTGGAACAAATCCAATCCACTTTCTGCTGCGGCACCGCTGACCAAAAAGAAGCCATTCAATCCTTTTTTGAAAAGAGAAAACCTGATTTCCAAGACAAATAATAGCAGATTTACGGCAAGCGTTTTATCTCGCTTCTTCTCTTGGACAGAAAAACCGGGGTCGGCATTCCCCGGTTTTTCTTATATGTGATTACTGTATGGCCTAGGCAACTTTGTCTTTGCGTATTGGCTGACTTGCTTTTTGGTTGGCCTCATCTGCCGGAGTTGTATCGAGCCAGCGATCAAGCGCTTGCTTAAGATCAGGCTGCGCTTCAATCCATCTGTCCAAAGATCCTTCAAACCAAATAAAATCGTTTGACAGTTCAGATTCAAACGTTTGCCTATCCTGCATTGTCGGGAGTGACTGTTCCGGCACAAGTATTTCCATTCCGGTAAAAGGTTTTTCAAACCAGACAAAATCATGTTGCGCATGGGGAACAGCCCATTCCGTTAAATGGTCCTGGACAAATTTTAATTCAGGCTGGGCTTCAATCCAACGATCCAAATCATTCTGGTAAAATGCACCGTGAGTCTGACTGTGACGGGATATGTACTTCTCCAGATTCCGGTCAATCCCCATGATGATTTCATCAACAAAGGCAGACAACCTATCATCTTTTTCCCTTAGCCTGGTGGACTGGCTCATAAGGGAGTTTGTTTTTTCCCATACATAATACATGGCTTGGGGATCGATATCGATACTATTGGCGATAACTTCATCAACGTATACATGACGATTCAATTTATTCATCTTAACAACACCTCCTTGAAGATTATTTCGTGTTTGCAAGGCAACTGCACATCTTATTTATTGATGTTGTTCCATCTATCAGCGTAATAAATCACTTTATAACGTGATAAATTTCACAATTATCGATTAAAAAAATAACGTTGCAACGTTTATAATAAGATTATAATTGTAAAACATGATATAATTACATAACGATATATTACGTATTCGTAATATTATCCTTAACTAAATTATATCGTCTTGCATTGATTTGTCAAGTTACCTTTGGCATTAATTTGAGTACTTCATCAATAATTTAATAGTAAGGGAGGTTAAAGGTTATGTTCAACAAAATACTCGTCCCCGTTGATGGGTCGGAAGTTTCCAACAAAGCCATCGATGCTGCCCGTTTGTTGATCAAAGAAGGTTCAGCCAGAGAAGTCACCATCCTGCACGTATTGCAGCCCAGTGAAGTGATGCCTTTTAACGGGTTAAACATGCCGGTCGATTACCCCCAATTTTATGAGGAATTAAACAAGGCTGCCAAACGGGTGTTGGAAAATGCCGAGCAAAGAATGAATCTGAAAGAGCAAACCAAAATTCAGCTGGAGTATGGACCTCCCGCTGAAATCGTCTGCAAAGCCGCGGAACAGGAAAAATACGATTTAATCATCATTGGCAACCGAGGATTAAACAGACTGCAGCGGGTTTTAATGGGCAGCGTCAGCAGCAAGGTGGTTACCCTGGCCCCCTGCCCGGTATTGGTGATTAAATAGACATTAGCATACTGTTCTTGCTTAGTGATTTCATCGATATAATGTTGCTGAGCAAAGCCTGGAAAACTGCGAATGATTACAAAAAGCCCGTACCTGGACGGGCTTTTTGTATGGCAATTATTAGATTTTCCGTTGGCAGGGAAGATTATCCCCTTCTGTTTAAGAAATCGAAGCCAATACTTTCTTCAATAATTTGTTTACTTTTTCATCCATAAACGTATCAATCATCATGTTCCAGTCATATTCCGCCAGTTCCTTTTCAATGACCGCGACCATCTGCCGTTTTTGCAGATCTTTCAATAGGGTGAAGGGATGCAGCAACGTATCATAAAGAGAAGATATCTTGGCTTTAGCCTTGTCCACCAGTTCATCCGTTTCCGCCAGTTCATCAAAAATGCCGCGCTCAACACAGAACATTGGATCTACCAGTTCCCCTTTCATGATGATGTCACGGTAATTTCTGTCGCTGTCCAGGCCAAAGCGCATGACATTGCCCATACATGGGGACAGACTCATGCCTAATTTAATTTCAGTCATGCCAATCTTGACTTTGGGATTGTTGACAACGATGTTATAGTCGGAGGCCATGGCATAGATCATGCCAGCTGCCGTCGCTCCCCCGTTGATGGCTGATACGATGGGTTTGGGGCATCTAAACAGTTTCAGCAAAACACCTTCTTCGTATTGAAACCATTTAATGATATCTTCTCCGTTCGTAAATGATGTAAACGTATTGAGATCAAATCCTCCGCAGAATGTTCTGCCGGTTCCTGTCAGAACCATTCCTTTCAGTGCGTCGTCAGACTGGAGTTGGTCAAGCGCTGCATCCAATCCCTGCAAGGTTTCCATGTTGATCGCATTTACTTTGGGATAGTTAAAGGTGAAAATAAGGATCCCGTCTTCGATTCTGGTTTCAAATGTCACGTTCATTACCTCCATTAATATAATAAATATTTATTACTTAAAATCATTATATTCCTTAACGCAAATATTTACTAATATTTTTCTTTATTTAATAGCTAAAAGTATAAGAGCTGCCATTGTATTTAACATAGTAATCATCATTATCATCATCATAAAGATAGCCCGTGATGTCAGCGTCTTCATAATCAGAATCTTCTATTTCATCACTTATGGTTGATTTAACTTTGTTCAAGAAGTTTCGTACATAGGTTTTGTTAATTTCCCTTAAATTATCATAATCATAAGCATCGTCAAAATTCATATGGATTTCATATTCAAGATCATCTTCATCCCCGTTGATTTCGAATTCAAAAGCGATATCTTCATCTCCAAAATAAACATCGCCGCCGTTTTCATACTCATCCTCCAAGGCTTCTATCACATTATCAATGACATCATTTTCATCCCAACTATAGCTGTAGGAACTGCCGTTAAATTTAACATAGTAGCTGGAATTATCCTGATCGCTCAGTTTTCCAGTAATTTTGGCATCTTTGTAATTGGTTCCGTAAACCTCAGAAGTGATTTTTGCTTTCACCATGTTCAGAAGAGTCTTTACATCGGACTGACTAATCTGGTTGAGGCGATCATACTCATCTGCGTCATCAAAATCCAGAGTGATATCGTAAACCAGGTCGACAGTATTGCCGCTTAAATTAATACTAAATTCAATTCCGTCATCGTCAAAATACTCATCTCCGGCATCCTCAAAATATTTGTTGAGATTACTCTGGAAATCACTCAAGGTGCTACCAGTGCTGATTCCCGGTGTGACCGGCGTGGTTACTGCCGTACCAGCAGTTTTCTGATATTTGTCAAGCGCATCATCTATGCTTCTCAAGGTTGTATCGGCATTGCCCAGAGCCGTTTCCAAACCTTTGATTTTGGCATTTAGAGCAGTGACTTCGTTTTTCAAGTCTTCGATTTGTTTGTCTTTGGCGTTTTCTCCGGCACTATTCTTGATAATCACCTGCATGGTGTCGCCGTCCCAGGAAATATCCTTGCCAAATTGATTCATGAGCATCCGAATAGGTACATAGGTAGTGTTGTTGATAATGTAAGGTTCACTGGTGGAAGTCAGCGTGGTTCCGTTATAAACGATTTTCACACCCGTGTAGGCTTGTACCACGGTAGAAACGCTCGGTGCCCCATAGACCGTGACAGCACCAAAAACAACGATTAACAATGACGCCAGAGCTATCAACAGATCTCTTTTATAGTTTTTCAATACGACAACCTCCTCACTTTTTATCGACTTGCCAAGCAGAATGAATATATTGGTTGGGACTTGATGAAAATATCCAAATTTCGCCTGTCAAGGAAATTGTATCACATATTATACTATGGTAAAAGCTCAGGAAAACTGACACGCAATCGCAATTAATTAACCTTTGACCTCCTTTATCAATGTTTCAAAACCAGGCAGGGATTTTCTAATGGTTTCTTCATTCACGCAATAAGCAATCCTAAAATATCCGGCGCAGCCAAAGGAACTGCCCGGGACAACCAGGATGTTTTTTTGTTTGGCCAGGTTGCAGAAGGCAACGTCATCATCGTTGGGGGCTTTGACAAACAGGTAGAAAGCCCCTTCCGGTTTGATGCATTCGTATCCGTAGTCGCGCAGCGCATGATATATAAGTTCACGATTGCGGTTGTAGGCTTCTACATCCACTTTGGCCTCCAGGCAGCGGGCAATGACCAGTTGAAATAGGGAAGGTGCGTTGACAAAGCCCATAATAC
>DAOTHZ010000052.1:0-15388 GCA_035447945.1 Syntrophomonas sp. | reverse complement strand
TATTCTCGGGGGGAACGGCTGAGGATATGACCAGCAAATCAACTCCCTCCTGAATGTTCGAGGAATGATGGCCTTCATAGATCTGGATCCCGATTTCTTCAAGTCGGCTGCTCACACCATTCTTCTGCAGATCAGAACCACTCACTTTGCTGCCCTGTTCTTTCAATACTCTGGCGATCCCGCTCATACCTGCGCCGGCGATTCCCACCATATGAATCCATTCTTGCTGATTGGCGGTCATTTCCTCATCTCCTTAACTTGCGATATCTCTGACTCAGTTTATAGTATGCGCTGCTAATATAAGTGGTTACACTTCTGTTTAAAGACTTGTCCGCAGGACAATGAAAGAAATCCCTTGGTATTAGGCTTTGCCTTATCCCTGCAGCAGTTGCAGAATCTCATCGGTGATTTCTTTCAAGGCAGCGGGTTTGGCTTCTTTTTGCATATTTTGCCCCATTGCTTTTAATTTCTCCGGTTGTCTTGCCAAATCCTGAACTTTTTTAACCATTTCAGTTCCATCAAAAAACTCATCGATTACCATAACCGCTGCGTTTTTATTCACCAGGGCGCGGGCGTTTTTTTCCTGATGATTGTCGGCTGCAAAAGGAAAAGGAACCAGAATGGCCGGCAAGCCGATCATGGCCAGTTCACTGACGGTGCTGGCACCTGCCCGGCATACAGCCAGATCAGCCGCCCCCATGGCCTGTTCCATTTGGTTCAGATAGGGGAAGAGCTTTATTTGCGGTCGGAGCGTCTGACGATCAAAGCGCCGCTCCAGTTCTTCTTTCATTTGCTCATAGGCAGCCTCGCCGGTAATCCAAAGCAGTTGCAGATCCTGGCTGCGGCTGCGATCAATAAAATCAAGCACAGCGTTGTTGATGGTTTGGGCGCCCAGGCTGCCGCCAAAGGCTAAAATGGTAAACAGTCTCGAATCCAGACCCAACCGCTGGCGGGCTTTTTGCTTGTCCATGGGCTTGATTTCTTTTCGTACCGGCAAACCGGTCACTCGTATGCTGTCCGTATCGAGATATTGTCTGGCTTCGGGAAAAGTCAGCAAGACCCGGTCAGCCCTCTTTGCCAGATTGCGGTTAGCCAGTCCGGGATAGGCGTTTTGTTCGTGAATGATGGTCTTTACTCCCATAAAGGTTCCGGCCAACACGATAGGAAATGACACATAACCGCCGGTTCCCACAATCATGTCTGGCTGAAATTCTTTAATGATGTTGCGCGCTTGGAAAAAACTGTTGGGAAATTTGATCATTGATTTACTGGCTTTCAGCATGGAGGTACGGTCAATACCGCTTACATCCAAAGCAGCGTAGGTCAGTCCCGCTGCCGGTACGATTCTGCTTTCCATCCCGGCAGGTGTCCCAACATACAAGAGCTGTACTTCCGGGATTCGTTGCTGCAGTTCACTGGCAATGGCCAGGGCCGGATATATGTGCCCGCCCGTTCCGCCTCCGCTGATGATAATTTTCATGCCTGACACCTCATTTGTTTGTACTGTATCGCGAAATATTGAGCAATAACCCTACCCCTATCATGGAAAAAAGCAGGGAGGTCCCTCCGTAACTGATAAAAGGCAGGGTAATACCGGTCACCGGCAAGGCACCCGATACAACACCTATATTAATAACCGCCTGAAATACAATCAAGATGGTTATGCCTGAAGCCAGGATACTGGAAAAGGTATCCGGAGCATTTATGGCTATTTTAAACCCTCGCCAGGCAAAAAGCAAAAACAGTCCCAATACCAGAGTAACTCCGATAAATCCTAATTCTTCCCCCAGAATGGCAAAAATAAAATCGGTATGTTGTTCGGGCAGATAAAAGAACTTCTGGCGGCTGCGCCCCAGTCCCATTCCGAACAACCCACCAGACCCCAGTGCATACAAAGACTGTATGGTTTGAAAACCTTCATCGTTGGCATATTTCCATGGATCAAGAAAGGCGATCAGTCTTTGCATGCGATACGGTTCGAAATAGATGGCAGCGGAAACTGCCGCAATCGCAGGCAGAGAAAGCAAGCCCAGATGGGTGATTTTGGCTCCTGCCACCATCATCATAAAAAACATCGTACCAGCCAAGACGAAAGCCGTACCCAAATCAGGTTGGAGCATAATCAGCCCGCAGCCAAGTGCCAGCATAAAAATATACGGCAAAACACCTTGGGTAAAGGATCCCATTTTGTTGATATTGGCCTCCATACTCTTGGCCAGAAACAGAACCATCGCCAGTTTGGCGAATTCAGACGGAGAGAAGCGGACCGGTCCCAGCAAAAACCAGCGGGATGAACCCTTCACCTCCATCCCCAGTGGGGTTACCACCAGTATTAGGAGGACAAGTGCCAACACCAGCAGGGGAACAGCAAATCCCCGCAAGCGCAGAAAATTCAGCTTCATGACAATAATCATCGCCACCAGGCCAATGAAAGCCCACATCAGCTGCTTCTTAAAGAAATAGTAAGCATCATCATAATTGACATTGGCTGTGACTGAACTGGAACTGAAAACCATGATCAGCCCGATTCCAATCAAAGCCAGCGTGGTTATGAACAAAACGAAATCCGGCGGTCCTTTTTTTAACCGCATCGTCTCACCTCCGCAACCAGCCACGGCAGTGTTGCTCTTAAGTATACCGCCTTCCTGCTAAGACTGCTGCTTGATAATCGAATCAATGATTTGACAAAACTGATCTCCCCGATGTTCATAACTGGGGAACATATCCCAACTGGCGCAGGCGGGAGAAAGCAAAACCACGTCGCCGGGCCGGGCCAGTTGATGGGCTTTGTATACCGCGGCGGGAAAATCTTCTACCTCATGTATATTCCTGAAGCCGCTTTCCATTACTTCTGATTTGATCATCTCCCGGGCTTCCCCCAGCAAAACCAGTTCCCTGACACGCTGACTGATCTCCCGGGCAACCTGTTGATAACTGCCTCCTTTGGGCCGGCCGCCGGCAATCAAGACAATCGGACGGTCAAACGCACAGAGTGCCTTGATAGTAGAATCAGGATTGGTCCCTTTGGAATCATTAATATATAGAATATCATTATGACAGGCAACTTCCTCCAAACGGTGTCTGACCCCGTTAAACGTACGCAATACCTGCGCAATGCTTTCCAGACTGACGCCATCCGCCCAGGCCATGGCCGTTGCACACAGTGCGTTTTCCAGATTGTGTCTGCCGCGCAGTCTCAGTTCGGCAACCGGCATCAAATCATGGATTTCACCCTGCCATTTTATCCGAATGAAATGCTCCGCAACAAAAACGCCTTCCTCCAATGACTGTTCCTGGGAGAAAAAAATCACACGTGAACCGGCCTGGTCCCCCATTTTTTTGACCTGCTCATCATCGTAATTTAACACTAAAAAATCATCTTTTGTCTGTCGGGCAAACACCTTGGCTTTGGCGGCCATGTATCCTTCCATGGTTTTGTGACGATCAAGGTGATCCGGCGTAATATTGAGAATCGCAGCAATATGAGGTCGAAATGTTGAGGCTGTTTCGAGCTGAAAACTGGAAGCTTCCACCGATATGTAACCGTCCTGCATTTCCTCCACCAAAGAACAAAGCGCAACTCCAATATTGCCTCCTGCCGCTGCCGGACGTCCTGCTGCCAGCAGAATTTTCTCCAGCAGTGTAGTCGTAGTGGTCTTGCCATTGGTCCCGGTAACTGCCAGCATTTCCAATTGCTCGGACTTGATTCGGTAAGCCAGTTCCAGCTCGCTGATCACTTCAATTTGCTGACGCAGTGCCGATTGAATCGGTTCTATTTCCAGCGGCACTCCAGGACTTGCCACCAGTAAATCCAGGTCAGCATCTACCGGAGGGTATTCCCCGGTATAAAGCGTCACGTCCATGGCTTGCAGCTCCGCAACACAACCACCCAGGTCGGCTGCCGCCTTGGCGTCATAAGCTGTCAAGCGGGCACCTCTTTTATGCAATGCTTTGAGAGCTGCCAAGCCACTGCGAGCCAGGCCGATGACCATTACGTTCTTATCTGTAAAATCCAAGCGCCACACACTTCCTATCCAATATTTTTATAGCCCCAAATCCCCAGCAACGCAAATCCGATGGAGAGCAGCCAGAACATCCAAACGACTTTGCGCTCCGGCCATCCCTTCAGCTCAAAATGGTGATGCAGCGGTGCCATGCGAAATACTCTGCGCCCAGTCGTTTTAAAAGAGGCTACCTGAATAATATCACTCAGGGATTCGACCACAAATACGCCCCCGATAATCAACAGCGCTATTTCCGAACGATTTACGGCTGCCAGCGCGGTTATCGCCCCGCCGATGGCCATGGAACCGGTATCTCCCATAAACACTTTGGCGGGGTGATGATTGAAAACCAAAAAACCAAGGCAGGCCCCAATCAGTGCCGCGCCAAAAATCATCATATTAAAATTGCCCTGCATGATCGAAATCACGATATAAGCCAACGCTACCGGAACCGTAACTCCAGCAGCCAATCCATCCAGGCCATCGGTCAGATTGACGCCATTGGAGGTGGCGATCAGGACCAACATTATAAATGGTATATAAAGATAGCCCAGTTCAACGGTCACGGAAGTAAACGGGATGATCAGCTGGGTGCCGCGATCCAGATAAAACAGCAGCAACAAACCCATAACAAATCCGATCAAAGTCTGCAGCAGCAGTTTGTCACGGGCACGCAGCCCCAAGGAGCGTTTCAGAACTACTTTAATGTAATCGTCCCTAAATCCGATAAACCCAACGGCCAACATGATCAATACGGAAACCAGCACTTGTTTGCTGGCGCCGGCCATCAGGAAGCTGGCGATCATCACCGCGGTGACCATAATGATGCCGCCCATGGTGGGTGTGCCGGCCTTGCTGAGGTGGGTTTGGGGACCGTCATCGCGAATGCTTTGTCCGACCTTCAACCTGCGTAAAAAAGGGATCATAAACGGGCCCATGGCCAGACACACGATAAAAGCGATGCCAGCTGCGATCAATGCATTCGTAAAATGATTCGGCATTTACATTATCCTCCCGGTTAAATCTAACGGAAAAGTTCCCGGGCCAATTCATCCAGATGCATTCCCCGGGAAGCCTTGACAAGAATCACATCGGCCGGGCTGACATTGGCCTGGAGCCAATCCAGCGCTGTTTGTCGGTCTGCAAAATGGCGGGTACGATTTTCCGGCATGCCTTGGGCAATTGCACCTTCCCTATAGTATTGAGACAGAGGACCGATCGTTACCAGCAGATCCATTGCCACTTGCACCGCATGGCGGCCGGCTTTTAAATGACCCTCCCTTGCGTAATCGCCCAATTCCAGCATATCTCCCAGAATGGCTATCTTTCTGCGGCCCCGGCTGATTTTCTGACATGCTTCCAGGGCAGCCATGACCGAAATCGGGTTGGCATTGTAACTGTCATCGATCAGCACCCCGCCTCCGCTCAATTCCGTCATATGCATGCGATTTCCGCCAGGCTGAAAGTCTTTTAAGGCAGCCCGCATCTCTTCACAACTTACGCCCATTAGCCAAGCCATTCCGACTGCCGCAGCCAGGTTATAGGCAAGCTGGCTGACCGGCACAGGCAAGGTAAAATCCTCTTCACACTCAAACAACTGCAACCGCACCTGAATGCCTTCGCCATCATGAAGAAGCGATTTTATTTGAATATGATTGCCATCCTTGCAGCCAAAAAGATATTTCCTGCAGGAAAATCGACCGGCCGTGTCCAAGAGCAGTTGATTGTCTCCGTTTAGTAAAGCAAAACCGTCATTTTTTATAAATTCCAATACTTCACATTTGGCCTTGGCAATATTCTCCAAGGTTCCCATGGTTTCCAGATGGACAGCTTCAACATTGGTGATAATCGCATAACGTGGATTCAAAATTGAAGCCAGATGATGAATCTCGCCCGAAGCACGCATGCCCATCTCCAGGACGGCAGCCTGGTGCTCGGGCTGTAAATGGAAAAGCGTCATGGGCAAGCCGATTTCATTATTATAATTCCCCTGGGTTTTCAGTGTTCTATAGCGCCTGGCGAGTAAATCGGCCAGGATATCTTTGGTGGTTGTTTTGCCGACGCTTCCAGTGATTGCGATCGTCGGCAGGGTGAACCTCTGCCGATAACAGGCGGCCAGGTTTTGCATGGCTGCCAGCGTATCGTCAACCAAAATGACAGCCGCCTTGCATCCGGAAGGCAACGCCAAGTCCCTTCTGGAAACCAGTACCGCTGTCGCGCCCTTTTCGATCGCCTTGACAACGAAGTCATGGCCGTCAAAGTGTTCTCCCTTTAAAGCCACAAACAGACTCCCTGGGCCAACTTTACGGGAATCAGTGCTTACTTCATGCACTACAGCACAATTCCCTGATAAAAGTCTTCCTTTGACCGCCTCGACGATGAAATCCAACTGCAGGTTCATTGTTCCAGTAATCCTTTCAATATTTCCCGGGCCACCTTGCGATCATCAAAATCCAGGACCTGATCCTTGACCAGTTGATACGTCTCATGTCCCTTGCCGGCAATGATTACCAAATCACCGGGTTTGGCCAGACGCAGAGCGTGTTCAATGGCATCACGCCGATCCACAATCTTGGCATAATGGGAATTTTCCACGGTGTCCAATCCTGGAACAATCTCATCAATAATGGCTTCCGGCTCCTCACTGCGGGGATTATCTGAAGTTACTATCGAAAAATCACTCCACTGGGCAGCAATTCTTCCCATGAGAGGCCGTTTGGTGCGGTCCCGATCTCCGCCGCAGCCAAAAACCGTGATTAGACGGTTTTGAACAATTTGCCGGCCGGTACGCAATATATTTTCCAACCCGTCAGGCGTATGGGCATAATCTACAACCACGGTAAAATCCTGCCCGCAGTCCACTTGTTCAAATCGTCCTGCCACGCCGGCTACTTTTTCCAAGGCAGATTTTATTGTCGCAGATTCAATCCCCTCATGCAAGGCATAACAAATGGCCGCCAATGCATTATATACGCTGAACATGCCAATCAGCTTCATGTTAATCGCAAACTGTCCGGATGAGGTAATGACAGTAAAGCTGCTGCCTTTGAGATTGGAATCAACCTCAACCGCACGGACATCAGCAGGCTGGTCGACGGCGTAGGTAAAAGTCCGGGGAGCCGCCTTCACGAAATCTTGTGCATAGGGATCATCGGCATTGACTACCCCGAAGCAGCCTGTCCCAGCTGGAAGTTGCTGAAAAAGTTTGCGCTTTGATTGCTTGTAATGTTCCATATCCTGGTGATAATCCAAATGATCCTGGGTCAAATTGGTATACACCGCCGCGTCAAAAAAGATTTGCTCAACCCGGCCAAGATCCAGCGCGTGCGAGGAGACCTCCATCACTACGTAGCGGGCACCTTCCTGTCTGGCCATGGCGATAAACGCTTCAATATCGAGCGACTCCGGTGTGGTGTGTCCCAATACTTTCTCCGTTTCGTCAATTTTGGCATACAGCGTGCCGATAATCGCGGTCTTGTGCCCGGCCTCTTCCAGAATGGACTTGATCAAATGGGTCGTGGTTGTCTTGCCGTTGGTGCCGGTCACCCCAATTACCTTTACCTCGCGGGAAGGCCGGCCAAAGAAGTTGGCGCTGACAATCGGCAGAGCATGGCGGCAATCCGAAGTTAAAAGGAGGGTAATCCCATCCGGCAGTTCAATCTCCTTTTCCGCCAGAATGACTTTGGCACCGTTGGCGACCGCCTGGGATGCGAATTGATGTCCATCGGTTTTCAAACCGGGAATGCAGATGAACAGAAAGCCTTCGGCAGCTTTTCGGGAATCGTAGCACAATCCTTGCACATCTGCATCATTTGGTCCCTTGACCAGTTTGTAATCCAAACCCTGTAAAAGCTTTTCGATATGCACCAGCAACTCCTCCTTTCAATAAACTATCTTTGCAGCTGCATGTGCCAGGTTTGCTTTGCAGGCCATTGCCTGTACAGCAGATCAATCCTGCAGCGGTTTAAACTTTACTTTAATGGTTGAACCGGTGGATATTATCTTCCCGGCCTGGGGTGACTGTTCATAACTAATGCCGTATCCCTGGGGCGAAAGATGCAAACCCAAATCAGACAGTATTTTGGCCACTTCCTTCATGGATTTTCCCTCCAAATCAGGAACAGTTACCTCGGCACTGGCATTTTCCCCGGAGTAAGGAGAAAGATTGAGAATAATAGTGGAACCCCGGGCGACCCGGGTGCGGGCTTTGGGGGCCTGCTGCCAAACCAAATCGCCTTCCCCTTCCACTTTGGCATTCAAGCTCCGGTTGTTCAGACTGCTTAACGCTTCGGACAACGGCAGATTAACCAGATCCGGAACCAGAACAGTATCCGCCAAACTTTGCTCTGTTTCCGCCGGAGCGGTTTCCCCCCGCAGGGGAACATTCATATAACGCAGGGAATCTTTTAAAATCTCCCGTACGCCTGGAGCGGCAACTGTTCCTCCATAATATGGGTAGCCCTGCGGAGCATCTACAACAATGAGACAAACCAGACGCGGATCATCAGCCGGGGCAAGCCCGATAAAAGAAGATACATATTCACCCTCCAGGTAACCCCCGCCGGGTTTAATTTTTTGAGCGGTACCTGTCTTGCCGCCTACCCGGTAGCCTTCAACGAAAGCATTTTTTCCGGTTCCCTGGGTTACTTCGCCTTCCAGAATCATGCACAACTTGTGGGCACTTTCTTCGGATATGATGCGTTTGAGCATCTGCGGTTCGTTCTTCTTGATTACTTTACCCTCCTGATCAACCGCCTCTTTCAACAGATAGGGTTTCATTAATTTTCCCCCGTTTGCCACAGCTGATACGGCCGTAACCAGCTGAATCGGGGTGATTGCATTGGCCTGCCCCATCGCCATGGTCGCCAAATCCAATTGCGTGGCCCGGCTCTCCGGAACAAGGATTCCCTCGGCTTCTCCAGGCAGATCAATGCCGGTTTTGCGCCCAAATCCAAATCCATGGAGATACTGAAAGTATTTCTCCATTCCCAGTTCCAGGCCGACTTGAACAAACCCTACATTGCATGAATTCTCAACAATTTGGGCAAAGGTCTGATCTCCATGGGCTTTGTTATTGGCACAGCCAATGCTGTTTTTTCCGACTTTCACATGACCAGGACAAAAGAAACGACTGCTGTCATTAACCACCGCTTCCTGCAGTGCCATGGCTGCAGTCGTGATTTTCATGGTGGAACCCGGTTCATAGGCATCATTGATGGCAAAATTGCGGCGATTGTCATCCGGATATTGGTTGTAATTGTTGGGATCAAAGGTTGGGCGTGATGACATCGCCAGAATGGCACCGGTTTTGGGATCCATTACGATTGCCGCGGCCCGTTTGGCTTTAAATTCTTTAAAGGCTTTGTCAAGTTCACGCTCGGTAATATATTGAATGGTTTCATCCAACGTAAGCGTCAGATTGGCACCGTCCACGGGCGCAATATACTTGTGCATGGCTTCCGGGATATTGGCTCCGGCCGCGTCATGTTCGATAATGATACGGCCCTTTTTGCCGCCCACCAAGCCATTGTAATAATTGTCAATTCCTTCTAATCCGGTATTGTCAGTCCCGGATATCCCCAGGATGTGACTGGCCAGACTGCCGCGGGGATAAAAACGACGACTCTCTTCGGTCAGTCCGATCCCCGGCAGTTCAAGCTCTCTAATTTTTTTCGCAGCCTCCGGACTAATCTGCCGTTTGACCCATTCAAAGGAACTGGCACGAGTAACTCGCTTTAACAAATCAGCTTCATTCATATCCAGGATTTCAGCCAGCTGTTGGGCAACCCATTCAGATTTTTTAGATTTGTTTATCTCTGCCGGAATGGCATACACCGAATCAGTACTGATGGATATCGCCAATTCACGACCATTGCAGTCCGTTATTATCCCTCGTTTGGCTTCCACTGGTACGTCGCGCATACGGTTTTGGGTTGCCTTGGCAGAAAGCTCCGCACCTCTGACAAACTGGACCCAGAAAATTCTCGTTACCAGAGCCAGAAATAATACAATAAATAATAAAAAAAGCGCCAAGATACGCTTTCTTACCAGCAAACCAGCAGTTTGCATATTCAGTCCACCTCATTTAAGCGTTTTCTAGCGACTGTTTTGAGCCAGATGAGATAAGCTGGTATATATTTTATATAAAGACCTTTCACTCAGGTTGGTGGTCTCCTGTTCACGAACAGCTACCTGTACCGGTTTCGGTTCTACTTTCACGGCAATTGAGTTTTGCAGTTCTGCTCTTTGCATACCCAACTCGCTGACGGCAATCTTCTCAATCCGGGACAGTGAACTGTAACTGGCAATCTGATACTCCAGGCGATGATTGGCTGTCGTCAGTTTGCTGACATCCCGATTCAACCCCTCGATATCATACCCCAGACTGGCACTTTTGGCGCATAAAAAAACCAGCAATACTGCATAGCCAAACATAAACAGTCCGGCTTTAACCATTATCTTGCGATGTTGATTGGATTTGGTTTTAACTACTTTTCTAATCCGAGGTTCAATAACCGGTAATTCGACTTTTTCCTGCCATGAATCCGCATATTTGTAAGCTACCTGTTGCATCTTATTAAACCTCCCTATTATTTAGAACTATAACTTGCGGGCTGCTCGAAGTTTGGCACTTCGAGAACGGGGATTGGATAAACATTCTGCCTGGCTGGCTATTATAGGTTTACGACTTAAAATCTCCAATTCGGCATGATGTTCACATACACATATAGGTAATCCTGGAGGACAAATGCATTCACGCGCTTTATCCTGCAGAAATTTTTTTACGATTCTATCTTCCAGGGAATGAAATGTAATAACACATAATCTTCCTCCGGGAAAAAGACGGTCAACTGCCTTGGGCAGGACCTCCTGCAAGGCATCCAGTTCTCCATTGACTTCAATCCGTAAAGCTTGAAACGTTTTCCGGGCCGGATGTTTTTCCCGGCGATAGCTGGCGGGCACAGCGTTCTGAATGATTTCCACCAGTTCCATGGTGCCCTCAATGGGAGATTGCTGACGTCGATTTACGATCGCCCGGCTTATGGAACGGGCATATTTTTCTTCTCCGTATTGGAACAATATATGTGTCAGATCCTCCTGGCTGTATTCATTGACAACGTCGCGTGCATTAAGAATCTGGTGCTGATCCATGCGCATATCCAGGGCGGCATCTTCATGAAAACTGAAACCGCGGTCGGCCTCATCAAGTTGAAAAGAAGAAACCCCCAGATCCATCATGATTCCATGGACTTTGTCAATCTTCAGACTGGCCAGTATTTCATCAAGTTTGCGAAAATCTCCATGTATCAGTTTCATCCGGGGAAAATCCAATGTTTTACGGGTCTGTTCGAGAATATTTAAATCTTTGTCAATGCCAATCACCCAAGCATCCGCTTCCAGCTTTTCTGTCAGGCAACGCAGATGCCCTCCGCCACCCAGTGTACAGTCAACATAGGTGCCATGGGGGTCATTGAGCAGATAACCAATCGTCTCTTCCAGCAATACGGCCTGATGCAATCTTCATCACCCTTACAATCCCAAATCCACCAGACTCTCTGCATATGATTCATACGAAGAAGCCGCGGTTTGGTTATAGGCTTCCCAAATCGGGCTCGCCCAAATCTCAATCCGGGGACCCACGCCGATAATGACGAGATCCTTGTCGATCTGCGCATATTCTCTTAAGTTTTGCGGAAGAACAACTCTTCCCTGCTTGTCCGGTTCCAGCTCAGCAGCTCCCGAGAAGAAAAAACGGGCAAAAGAACGGACATCAGCTCTGGTAAAAGGAAGGGAACGAATTTTTTCTTCGATGCTTTTCCACTCCGTCAAGGGATAAATAAAAACACAATTATCCAGGCCTTTGGTCGCCACGAACCGCGTTCCCAGTTCTTCGCGGAATCTCGCTGGAACAATAAACCTGGCTTTTATATCTAATGAATGCTGATATTCGCCTAAGAACATTCGTTCTTCTCCTTGTGGGGTTTTTTATGGGATTTTCATCCACTTCTCTCCACTTCTCTCCACTTTTTTAGTACTTCTAGTATTATTTCATATATCCTTCTTTGTGAATATTTGAACAATATTTTTTTTAAAAAAAGCGCTTCTTTTATTGCGCTCTTTTTAAATCACCCAGATTGAATTGGAAAATATCCAGGGTCGGTACTTGCCTCTATGCAACAAACAAGCTTCGGCTCGATACACTCCACAAGACACTTCTCGCAGGGAAAGCTCCGTTCCCTCTGTTTCCGCGGCCAGTTTTCCATTTCGATACAACTTTATCCGGGCACGGGCGGGAGTACACACCTTGCATTGCAAGGCTTCTTGCCAGGGCACATCGTTTCCCATGAGCCAGGTTTGCTGTCCGTTGCTCACAGATAAAGAAAATCCTTTGCTGGTTTGGTAATAGTCATTGCCAACCCAACATGCTCCTTGGCGAAATGCCTGATAAATCAATTGCTTGTCGGCAGACAGTTCACCGCTTAAAGGTTGTTCAAGCAGAATATGCATATTGATGGAACGAAAACTGAATAAATAAGATATGATTTTAAAGTGGAACGGTCCCAGAGTGATCCCCGGAGCATGAGCATCCGCTCCTCCAAAAGCTACAATCCTTCGGCCCTGTTGCTGATAGTCATCAAATCTGCGCATGATTTCCGGGTAAGGTCCGACCAAGGCTGCCTGCGGGTTAATGAGGGCATAATATACCGCCTGGCAGAAATTTCCGATACTCCCTTTCCACTGTGACAACAGATTCCAAATTTCAATTCCCTGAAACCCTTCCACGCTCCAATCGATCCAATTATAGACCTTGCCTTCATTCAAGAAGTTGGACGCATATTCCAGCGGATGGGCAATGATGCCAATTCCCCCTTGCTGATTGACCGCATCGATAACCTTCTGGGGGTGGTCGGTATGGTTGGGCACGACTTGCGCAATATCCAAGGCCAGGTAATGGTTGTGGGCTTCGTTGGCCTCCATCCCCACCAACATCAGCACGCCATCCTGGTAGCCTTCCTGCCCGGCCGCCTGCAACGTAAAATGATCGGTGACGATGAAAAAATCCAAACCAGCTCGGCGGGCATCGCTGCGTATCTTCCCTATGGTCGCACTGCCGTCCGAATAACGGGAATGAATATGCATATTGCCGATATATTCAAACATTCCTCTTCCCCCTGCCGGTATGATTTGACGATGGCTTCTTTTTAGCATCATATGCATTTACAAATATTATAAAACAGACGGGTGGATTGCTCAAAACAATATCCCTATATTTAATGCAAGAAAATAAGACTTAACAAAAGCATTTTTGGGGGAATGCCAGCAAAAAAGATGACCGGGCATAGCCCGGTCATCTTTTTTAATCAGTCAATCCGTGTGATTAGTCAACAACTTTCAAGCTGTAATCAAGATTGGTGCCGTTATCGAACTGAATGGTGATCGCCATTTCAGCACCGGTTGGTACCATGTTCAGCGGTACGGGCAGTTGATTGGAAAGTTCTTTTTTAATTACGAAAACGCCGGTTCCGTCGCCATTGTCGGCAACCGTGTAGTCAACCCCTTCATGGGGATCATAAGTAAGACCAAAGGCAGGTGATCCGGCCAGCATCTTGCTCACCTTGGTGGCTGAACCCCAGGTGATGGTAATCGGAACATCAGCAGGTGCACTCTTGCTGATCGTTCCGGAAGCTGATGACAGCGCGGTAGCAGCTGCCGGAGCAGGTGCCGGTGCAGGTTCCGGAGCAGGTGCAGGGGCAGCGCCACCAGCAGAAACTACGGAAGCAGTATAGGTTGCTCCATCCCAGGAAACAGTGCCGCCAAATGCTTCACAAACAAAGCGCAGCGGAGCGAGGGTTCTGCTGTTGACGATTTTCGCGGGAACGTCAATGGTTTTAACCACGCCGTTGATGGTCGGAGATACCGAGCCAATCGCCACAACTACGGTGATGTCACCCTTGACGCCAGTAGCGGTTTTTGTAGCATCATCCCAGCTAACGGTAGCGCCCATGGCTTCAAAAATAGCTCTCAGCGGAACCAGGGTTCTGCTATTGTCGATAATCGGTGCTTGATCAGCAAAAGTTACTGCCTGGCCGTCAATCACTACGCTGACGGTAGGATCAGCTGCCAAAGCCGGTGCTGCAAAGATGGTCATGAACATGGCCAAACACAGCAATACTGCAAATTTCTTTTTCATATTTTATCCTCCTAACGATTCATTACATTTCTTGCTCAACAGGTGCAGCCAACGGAGCTTTTTTCGGTCTGCCGATAATAAACAGGATCAGCAGCGCCAGAGCAATTGCACCCAATCCGTAGGTCATGGCAGAAGCCGAAGAACTGATGGCAACGGTCTGATACACATAGGTAACAGAAGCGCCTGAGCCTTCCGGTTTGCCCAGGAAAGTGTCATTTTGCGTCAGGTTGTCCTGTAAAGCTGAGACAATGGCAGGAACGGCCTCCAGGGTATCCAGTCCGCCGGCAACAGCTGTCTTGGCCTGGCCGGAACCGTCACCAATTTTGGCAGCACCGCCACTGAGCTGGTCTACACCGGGAACCAGCTGGCCATCAACCCCAGCCTGGATATAATCCAATGCATAAAGAAGGCTGCCGGGTTTGCCGTTGACCATGACCGGTTTGGGGTTGCCGTTTTCGTCCAGCTGACCCAGTCCGATGGCCATAAAGCTCAATCCGTTGTTGGCTTTGCCCAGACCGGATGATACCTGTTGAATTCCGCTTTCGACAGCAGTGACACTGGCCGGGAAGGGAACGCTGCCGCTGGATGAAATAAGGGTTCCGCCATCTCTAAACACGCCCAGATTGGTTCCCATGGCTAAGATTTTAGGCGCCAGGGCCTGCGTGATAACTTGTTCTGCCGGGGTTCCTTTGACCAGTCCTTTCAGGAAATCAATATCGTTATACAGGCTGGTAGAAAGACTTGGAGTGACCGGTTCAGCACCGGGCTTGCCCATCGTATCCTGCATAACGGTCAGAACTTTCTTCTGTCCTTCCATGGCCGCCAACATCTGCGTGTCCAGAGCGGTCTTGCTCATGGTTACGGCCTCTTTGACGCCGGGTTTGTTGCCGCTGGCGTCCATACCTTTGGTAGCATCATAGGTAGCTGTGTTAAAACTTGGATTGGAAACTCCAATACGGATGGTTTTTAAATTATCCAGTACCGTGCCGATACCATCGCTGACCGTACCCAATCCGCCTTTGACTTTGTTCAGTCCAAACAACAAGGTGGCGTCTTTGGCAGGATCCCCTACCCCGTTTTGGATTTGGTCAAACGCATCATACAGTTTGCCAAAGCTGTCACGGAAAGTCGGTATATTGTCAATCGCTGCAGTAGTAGGTACGATCGGGATTACCGCGATTTGATAACTGGG
>DAOTHZ010000051.1:0-15798 GCA_035447945.1 Syntrophomonas sp. | reverse complement strand
TATCAGCAATGGAAAAAGCGGAGGTGCTGGTTGAAGCCCTGCCTTATATCAAAGACTTTTACGGCAAACGAGTGGTAATAAAATATGGCGGTGCAGCTATGACTGAATGTGATCTGAAAATGAAAGTCATGCAGGATATTGTCTTGATGAAATACGTTGGCATGCATCCCATTGTCGTTCATGGCGGCGGACCTGATATCACAGGCATGCTGGGGCGGTTAAACATGGATACCGAGTTCGTCAACGGTTTGCGGGTCACCGACCGGGAAACGATGGAGGTAGTGGAAATGGTACTCGGCGGCAAGGTCAACAAAGAAATCGTATCCGGCTTGAATGCCTCCGGGGGCAAGGCAGTCGGCATATCCGGCAAGGATGGAGGACTCATCAAAGCCCGCAAAGTTGATCCCAGCGGCAAACTGGGCTTTGTGGGAGAAGTGGATACGGTTAATCCGCAGATTATCGAAACCTTGATTGAGAATGGTTATATCCCGGTCATTGCTCCGATCGGTATCGATGATGAGCAGCAAAGTTATAATATCAATGCAGATTTGGTTGCTGCCAGCATTGCTGTTGGTATGAAAGCCGATAAACTGGTACTGTTGACCGATGTTCCCGGACTATTACGGGATAAAAACGACAGCAGATCACTAATTTCGGTACTAAAGGTCAGTCAGGTGCCTGACTATGTTGAAGAGGGCATCATTGCCGGAGGCATGATTCCCAAGGTCCAATGCTGTGTGGAAGCGGTCACCGGCGGTGTTGCCCGTACCCATATCGTCGACGGACGCGTACCCCACTCCATTTTGTTGGAGATTTTCACTAATGAGGGAATCGGTACCATGGTTGTCAATGAATAAACAGTTGCATTAGTCACAAAATAGATGAAAAATCGGGTTAACAAGAATAGGATTGATTACCGGGAGGATACGAATATGACAAACAAAGATATCGCAGAGCGGGGCCAGAAAGTAGTCATGAACACCTACGGGCGTTTTCCCATCGCTCCGGTCAAAGGCAAAGGTTCCTACGTCTGGGATGCAGACGGCAAACAATATTTGGATTTCATCGGCGGGATTGCTGTGTGTGCCCTTGGTCACTGCCATGATGAATTGCAGCAGGTCATCCGCCAGCAGGCAGCATCGCTTTGGCATGTCTCCAACCTTTATTGGATCGAACCTCAGGTAAGACTGGCGGAAAAACTGGTCAGCATCTCTGGTCTGGATAAAGCTTTTTTCTGCAACAGCGGTGCGGAGGCCAATGAAGCAGCCATCAAGCTGGCCCGCAAATACTTCTATCGCCAACAAGAGTCAGGCCGCACCCAAATCATTGTTTTCAATGAGTCTTTTCATGGCCGGACCTTGGCCACCCTGACCGCCACCGGACAAAAAAAGTATCAGGAAGGATTTGCCCCCCTGCCCAGCGGGTTTGTCTATGCCGATTTTAACAACCTGGCCTCAGTGGAAAAACTGATCAGCGACGATACCGCTGCCATCATGATCGAACCCATTCAGGGAGAAGGCGGAGTCCATCCTGCCGATACAGTCTTTTTAAACAGTCTGCGTCGCATTTGTGACCGGGAAGGAATTTTACTGATATTTGACGAAGTCCAGTGCGGGGTAGGACGCAGCGGAAACTTTATGGCTTATCAGAATTATCAGGTGAAGCCTGACATTGTGACCATGGCCAAAGGCTTGGGCGGCGGGTTTCCCATTGGCGCCATGCTGGCCAGTGAAAAGGCTGCCGGCGGCTTTGCCCCCGGCGACCATGCTTCCACCTTTGGCGGCAATCCTTTGGCTACTGCGGTGGCCGACCGTGTAGTTGAGCTTGTATCTGCGCCGGCTTTTTTGGATAATGTAAACAAGGCAGGCAGATCTCTCAAAGAATCCCTGCAATCAATCCAGGACGAAAGAATGGTTACTGTCCGCGGACGGGGACTCATGCTGGGGGCAGAATTCAACACCCCGATCAAGGATTTGGTTACGATTTGCATGCACAACGGCTTGTTGTTGTTGGGGGCAGGGGCCAATGTCATGCGTTTTGTCCCCCCGCTTAACATTAATGAAACCGAAATAAATCAGGCGGTAGCCATCTTTAAAAAATCATTGCGGGAATGGAAAGTGTAATGGAACAAAAAAGGATAAATCGTTTGTAGGAGGATGGAGGTCATGGAAGTCAGTCAAGCACTAAAGGGCAGAGACTTTATTAGTCTGCATGATTTCAGCGCGGAAGAAATCACCCTCATTTTGGAGACCGGTTTGCAGCTGAAAAAAGAACAAAAGGCCGGAACCCCTCATCCCATTCTGGCCGGCAAGACGTTGGGGATGATCTTTCAGAAAAGCTCCACCCGTACCCGGGTGGCGTTTGAGGTGGGAATGTATCAATTGGGTGGGCATGCCCTTTTCCTCAGCCCGCGCGATATCCAATTGGGACGCGGGGAAACCATCAAAGACACGGCGCTGGTGCTGGAGCGGATGCTGGATGGGATCATGATCAGGACCTTTTCTCATGATGAAGTCCTGGAATTGGCACATTGGGCCTCGGTTCCGATCATCAACGGGCTGACCGATTTGCTTCATCCCACCCAGGTGATCGGCGATATGATGACCATCATCGAAAACAAAGGCAGTCTGCAGGGCATTAAACTGGCTTTTATCGGTGACGGCAACAATGTGGCTCATTCCCTGCTTTACGGTGGAGCCAAGACCGGCATGGACGTGGTGGTTGCCTGTCCCCAAGGCTTTGAACCGGATGCCGGGGTGCTGCGTCAGGCGCAGGCAGATGCCCAAGCTACCGGAGCCAAATTGTGGGTAGTGGAAGATCCGGTCGAAGCCGTGAGCGGAGCGGATGTGGTTTATACGGATGTTTGGGCCAGCATGGGCCAGGAAGCGGAAGCGGCCGAAAAAGAACAAAAATTCCTGCGTTATCAGGTCAACCGTGAGCTTATGAGTCATGCCCATCGGGATGCCATTGTACTGCACTGCCTGCCTGCCAAGCGCGGCAAGGAAATTACCGATGAAGTCATGGACGGCCCACAGTCAGTCGTATTTCCGGAGGCAGAAAACCGCCTGCACGCCCATAAAGCCATCATGGCACTGGTGATGCAATAAATTAACCCATCCTGACCGTGGGCACAACCAACCATGTAAATGGAGTTTTGTTCCATCTCTGGCAATCGCCAAGAATGACAATTGTTGGTTATTTACTGATGAAAAATCATTACAATACAGCAATATAGCAAGGGAGGCAAACAAGTTGGATAAAGTAGTATTGGCATATTCGGGAGGTCTGGATACATCGATTATCATTCCCTGGCTGAAAGAAAACTACGGTTATGAAGTCATCGCCTTTTGTGCCGATGTGGGGCAGGGAGACGAACTGGATCCGGTCAGAGAAAAAGCTCTGCGCTCGGGCGCTTCCAAAGTATATATTGAAGACTTGACCGAAGAATTTGTAACCGATTACGTATTTCCGGTTTTAAAAGCCGGTGCGATTTATGAAAAGAAATACCTGCTGGGCACTTCCTTTGCCCGGCCGTTAATGGCTAAAAAAATGGTTGAAATCGCCGAGCAGGAAGGCGCAATTGCCGTCTGCCACGGTGCCACCGGTAAAGGCAACGACCAGGTCCGCTTTGAACTGGGGGTAAAGGCCTTCAATCCCTCCCTGAAAATCATTGCCCCCTGGCGGGAATGGAGCATTCGCTCCAGGGAAGACGCCATCGATTATGCCCATGCCCACGGGATAGAAGTGCCGGTCAGCAAGGAAAAGATCTACAGCCGTGACCGTAATATCTGGCACATCTCCCATGAAGGCGGCGATCTCGAAGACCCGGCCAATGAACCGAAAAATGAAATGTATATGCTCACCGTCCCCCCCGAGGATGCTCCGGATGTTCCTGCCTATGTGGAAATTACTTTTGAACAGGGCATTCCGGTGGCGATCGATGGACAGGCCATGGGAGCGGTTGCTTTACTGAGCGAGCTCAACCGCCTGGGTGGTGCCAATGGAGTCGGAATTGTTTCCTTGGTGGAAAACCGCCTGGTGGGAATGAAATCCCGCGGTGTTTATGAGACTCCGGGCGGCACCATTTTATATACTGCCCATGAAGAACTGGAACGGCTGACGCTGGACCGCCGCACGTTACAATTCAAAGAGCAAATGGCGGTCAAATATGCCGAACTGGTGTATGACGGCAATTGGTTTACCAAACTCAAGGCTGCCATGGATGCTTTCGTGGATGAGACGCAAAAGAACGTCACCGGCAAGGTCAAAGTTAAATTATACAAAGGCAGTTGTACGGCTGTGGCCTCCGTTTCGCCGTATTCACTCTATTTGGAGGATCTGGCCACCTTCAGCGCGGATGACATTTACAGTCACAAGGATGCGGAAGGGTTTATCAACCTGTTCGGACTGCCCCTGAAAGTGCAGGCTTTGCTGAATCAAAAGCTGACCGGAGGAAAATAGTCGACAGAAAGTCATAAAAAATAAAAAGTACAACCGGGCAGAGTTGGAATTTTTCCGACTCTGCTTTATTCTGTCCGGGATACATGGAATGATAAGATCATTTACGAATTAATAAAAAATAAGATGTAATCTGGGATAATTTTTCGGAATTTTATCTAAAATGGGTAAATAAGCACTTGCTATTTTTTCTCTTGCGTAGCATAATAAATATACTCCATCTAGTGGTTCGTAAAATATAAAGCAATATATGTTGTGGTTTATAGTTATAAAGAGTAAGGGGGATGGGCATGGATATCAGCAGGATCAAGAAAAGAGACGGACGAATCGTACCATTTGAAACCGACAAGATCGCACAGGCGATTTTTAAAGCCGCCAAGGCGGTAGGGGGCAAGGATTTTAGTATTGCCCAGGAATTGGCGGATAAAGTTATAGAGATTGCCCAGTATGTGGACGATGATGAAATCGCTACCGTGGAAGGTATCCAGGATCTGGTCGAGAAAGTTCTGGTTAAAAATGGACATTACAAAACCGCCAAGGCTTACATACTCTATCGTAAGCAGCACGATGATATCCGTAAAGCAGGCCAGTTATTCCTCAACAATCAGATCATCGCCAATTATCTGGAGAAAAATGACTGGAGAGTCAAGGAAAACTCCAACATGACCTACTCATTGCAAGGCATGAATTTTCATATTTCTTCATTGATTGTGTCCCAGTACTGGCAGGACCAGATTTATACTCCACAGATGAAAGAAATGCAGAGCAGCGGCGATTTCCACATCCATGACCTGGGCATCCTGGGCGTTTACTGTGTGGGTTGGGATATCCATGACCTGCTGCTGGAAGGCTTCAAGGGCGTACGCGGCAAGGTCGCCAGCGGTCCGGCCAAGCATTTCCGTTCCATCCTGGGGCAACTGGTTAATTTCTTCTTTACCCTGCAGGGAGAAGCGGCTGGGGCGCAGGCCTTTTCCAATTTTGATACCCTTTTGGCCCCCTTTATCTATTATGACAAACTGGATTACAAACAGGTCAAACAGGGGCTGCAGGAATTTGTCTTTAACATGAACGTGCCTACCCGGGTCGGGTTCCAGACACCGTTTACCAATATCACCATGGATCTTAAAGTGCCGGAATTTATGAAGAATGAGCCGGTCATCATCGGCGGTAAATACATGGACAAAACCTACGGCGAGTTCCAGGCGGAAATGGATATGCTCAACCAAGCCTTTGCCGAAGTTATGATGGAAGGCGACTGCGAAGAAAGGGTATTCACCTTTCCTATTCCGACGTATAACATTACCAAGGATTTTGACTGGAGCAATCCCCATTATGATAAAATCTGGGAGATGACCGCCAAATACGGGATTCCCAACTTCTCCAATTTTGTCAATTCGGACATGAATCCGGAAGATGCCCGCAGCATGTGCTGCCGTTTACGGCTTGACAACCGGGAACTGCGGAAAAGAGGCGGCGGACTGTTCGGCGCCAACCCGCTGACGGGGTCGATCGGAGTCGTTACCATTAATATGAGCAGACTGGGCTATCTGTCCAAGGACAAGGAAGAATACTTCAGTCGTCTGGCGGACATGATGGATATTGCCCGTGACAGCCTGGAGATCAAACGCAAAGTGCTGGAGAATCTGACTGAATCCGGTCTTTATCCCTATTCCCAGTTCTATCTGCGCAACGTCAAGGCCGCCACCGGTCAGTACTGGAAAAACCATTTTTCCACCATTGGTCTGGTGGGCATGAACGAATCCTGCCTCAACTTTCTGGGCCAGGACATCGCCAGTCCGGAAGGCCTGGCGTTTTCCAAGGAAGTTATGGACTTCATGCGCGATCGGCTGGTCGCCTATCAGGAAGAGAGCGGCAACATTTACAATCTGGAAGCAACTCCGGCCGAAGGTGTGTCTTACGGGATTGCCCGCAAGGACAAGGAAGCCTATCCCAAAATCATCGTGGCCAATGAAGCAGAATACAAAAAGGGTGCGGAGCCTTATTACACCAACTCCACCCAATTGCCGGTCAAATACACCGACGATTTGTTTGAAGCATTGCAGATTCAGGATGAACTGCAGACCCGCTACACGGGAGGCACCACCTTCCATGTTTTCCTGGGAGAATCCATCTCTTCGGTGGAATCGGTCAAGAAACTGGTCGGCAAGGTCTGCCATCAATTCAGACTGCCGTATTTCACGATTACCCCGACGTTCAGTATCTGTCCCAGTCACGGATACCTGAGCGGGGAGAAATACAGCTGTCCCATCTGTGAAGCCGAAGGCAAACAGACAGCTTGTGAAGTTTATTCCCGGGTGGTAGGTTATATCCGTCCCATCGACCAATGGAATGCCGGCAAACAGGAAGAGTTCAAGGAAAGAAGATTGTTTGACAAGGCGCTGTCCCATTAATCTGAATCATAATAAAACCAACAAAGCCCTCGGCACACCTTGATCAGGTTCCGAGGGCTTTTTTAGGGATTGCCTGTGGAGTCTAAATGTAGTTATTGAAAACGATTACGGAGTTGCTTCCAAGGTGTCAGCAGGCTGAATCACTTTGCGATGCAGCGAAAATTGCTTTGAGGCCGGCTCATAATTGATCAGATCCATAGCCATCAACCCTGATCCGGGGATGAGATAGGCGATCACAGCAGAATAGGCACGGCCTTCTTCTGAATACAAGCCTCGCAATCCGGCGGCACCTGCCGTTCCGGGATTAATGAAAGTCGAACCCTCCTCCTGTTTAATCTGCAACTGATGATTATGCCCGGAGACGGTTATCTCCGCCAACGACATCAATTTTTCTCCCAGACTGGGATGATGCACAACCAGAATGTCAGGACGTTCCTGATCTTCAAGCCCGGCTTGAATGCGAACCGCTTCCTCGGCGAGGATTTGCCGGGTTTTCTCAGGATTTTCGTATTCCACTGCTGCATCGTCTGCCAACGGGTCGGCAAAGCCGATTACTTTGATGCCCGCGACTGTCAGCATTTGTCCGTCCAGTACGGTTACGTTGTCGAGCTGAGCAATGATGTCAATGATTTCCGGACTGTCATGATTGCCGGGTGCCAAGAGTTGGGGTACGGGAATACTCTGCAGTTCCCGAATGGCTTCAAACTCAGTGGCTGTGCCTAAATCCGTCAAATCACCGGCATTGATGATAAAATCCACTTGGAAACGATGGGCCGTACTTTTGATGAATTCAACCCCTACCGGGTTGGAGTGCAGATCACTGACCAGCAAAACCTTGACCATTTTTTGCTGCTCTTCCGCATCGGCCATGACCATCAGGGCATCTGCATGGAGAAACAGCTTGCGGAAATTGGTGACGATTTTATCTGTATTTTCTTTCATAATATGCAGGTCGGACAGGGAGTTGCTGACAAATTCAATAGCAGAGGGTGCCATACTGAGAACCCCTTTGTATTCGGGTTCCCGGAAAGCATTGGTGTCATACGTACTGATGGCGTAAACCACTGGCATAGCCAGCAAGGCCGTACCCAGCACAGCGTGCAGCAAAGCCGTTTTCCAGTTTGTGCGCCATACCAGCAGAATCATGACCCAGGCAACGACCAGGGCGATCAGCAACTGGCGCAAAGCAAAGTCATAAACCGAGGCTTTGATTCCTTTTTGCAGGCGCAGCAACAACGCTTTGCTGTCGGCTGCATGATTCAGCTGGCCATTTAAAAGGCGGCTATCAATCTGCTCCAACGTCAGGCTCAGTTTGACCGGTCCCTGATGGGTTGGGGCGGTAATCACCCCAAAAGGCGGAAAATTCAACTCGGTAATACCGCTGGCAGAAGGTGCCAATGCCGCTTTCATAGTAACCCCTTCAATCTTGACGGTGCTGTACCCCAACAGCCACACCGCAAGCAAAGCAGCCAGCAAACCCGTACAGAAGACGCCGGTGGTTTTTATACGTGGATGGGTTTTGATAAAAGCAAGAAATCTACTAAAAAAAAACAAAATGAAACCTCCCCCAGCCTGTTCCATTTTTAGTATTTCACCAAGAAGAGCGATGCGTCAATGTTTTTCCTTGCCGGAAATTAATTATTTTGCCAGTTGCCGAGGGAAAGAACGATTGTATCGGCAAAAGGTATTTTAGAGGTGCTGGCTGCCATGGCTTTTTTTCGAGAAAGCAGTATTTTTATCAGCAAGTGATGCGCCAACTTGACCAAAAGGATCAAATTGATTATCCTGTCAATACAGGAATCATTTATCTTTGTCTGGCCGAACTGTCCGGAGGCAGACCAACCGGCCGATCAATTGAATATTCCGGGACAGGTGTTTGCCCTGCGGGGCAGACTTAAAAGGGAAGCCGGTGTGAATCCGGCACGATCCCGTCACTGTAAAGGGGATGCGCTTCAGAAAATATGCCACTGGCAGCAACTGCCGGGAAGGCCTGAGGACGCAGATGATCCCAAGTCAGGAGACCTGCCTGCTCTCGTTCATCATTTAACCTACGAAGGATAGGACGATGAAGCTGGATATATCAGTCTGCTCCTTCCTATGGGAAGGAGTTTTTGTCTGTGTGCCGGTTTTTTATGCGGGTGGAATAACCTGGTATTAAAAATGGGGAGTATGATATGAAAAACAAGCAAAAGAAAAGCAGAATCATGGCAACCGGATTGATTGTGATCATGATGTTTGTCTGGCCGGCTGCAGCCTGGGGGGATGAGAGCAGTGACCAACTGCAGACAGCGCTGCCAGCAACGGGTACCTGGCTGGTGCGCACGGTAAACCAGCCAACCTGCAGTACGGTAGGCGGAGAGTGGGCCGTGCTCGGACTGTCCCGTTCAGGATACGCTGTTCCGCCTGGGTGGTATGACATCTATTATCAGAATGTGCTTGCAGCTCTGCAGGCGGCAGACGGGGTGCTCAGTACCAGGAAATACACCGAGTATTCACGGGTAATTCTAGCCCTTACCGCCATCGGCAAGGATCCGGCAGATGTGGGCGGATACAACCTGTTAACCTGGCTGGGGGACTATGACAAAGTTGTAGCCCAGGGCATCAATGGCCCGGTATTTGCCCTGCTGGCCCTGGACAGCGGTGCTTATGCCATGCCGGTCTGTGTCCCGGCTGCCACCCAGGCCAGCCGGGAAATGTATATCGACTATATTTTGGCCCGCCAGCTTGAGAATGGCGGATGGAGCCTGACCGGCCATGCTGCTGAAGCAGATGTGACCGCGATGGTGTTACAGGCGCTGGCCAAATATCAGGCCGACCTCCGGGTAAAAACGGCCCTTGAACGGGGCGTGCTGGCCCTGTCCGGACTGCAGGATGAGACGGGCGGCTTTGCCAGCGGGGGGACGGCCAATGTAGAGAGTACGGTGCAGGCCATCACGGCGCTGGGTGAATTAAAAATCGATCCCTGCAGCAGTTTGTTCACAAAAAACGGCCATACGCTGCTGGACAGTCTGCTGAGCTATGCTGTGCCGGGCGGTGGTTTCAAACATATCGCCGCGCAAACAGAGGCTGACATCATGGGGTCGGAACAGGGGTTTTATGCCCTGGTCGCTTATCAGCGGTTTCTCCACGGGCAAAGGAGTTTGTATGATTTATCTGAAGAAATAAAAGCGACTGTGGAGAAGCTGGAGACCGGCACCGGCTTGGCGGGCAAACATGCAGATGTCAAAGCGGTCGGGGTGAGCCGGCCCGGGCGAACCTTTAAGGATATTCAGGGACGGGATGGGCAGGCGGCCATTGAAGCATTGTCGGCACGCGAAATTGTCAACGGGGTTGGCAATGATGCTTATGAGCCGCAGCGCAGTCTGACCAGAGCCGAGTTTGCTGCCATCGTGGTGCGAGCCCTGGGCTTGACTCCGGCAGTGGATACAATATTTGCCGATGTACCGGCAGACAGCTGGTACGCAGCCTATGTCGGGGCAGCTTATCGATATGGAATCGTATCCGGCACGTCCGCCGCAACCTTTACTCCGACAGCGACCATTACCCGCCAGGAAGCAGCGGTGATGACCGCCCGCGCAGCCCGGCTGTGCGGTTTGGCAAACGATATGAACGAACCGGCCATTGAAGATACGCTGGACCGGTTCAGCGATGCAGCCTCTTGCGCCGACTGGGCCAAAGCATCACTGGCCTTCTGTCATCGCCAGGGGATACTGCCGGCAGAGCAGAAAAAATTGGAGCCCGGAACTGCCGTTACCCGGGCGGAGATGGCAGATATGCTGTACCGGATGCTGGTACAGGCGGAACTGATATAAGCAAGCGGAGGAAAGATGAGAACAAACAGACAGAAATGGATCCTGGTCATCGCTGTCCTGCTGGGATTGCTGAGCCTGGCCTGGGGCTGGGGGGGCGGTCTGCCGGAGAAGGATCAAGGCCAACAGGCACCGGTGCCAACGATACAGAGGGCAAGCGATGATCAGCAGGCAGCGGCTCCCGGAACAAAGGCAGGAGCAGCCAATCACCATGAGGAAGAAAACCTGCCGGTTGTTGAGACAGGGCAGAAAGCGTTACCGGTAAACGAGCCAACATCCGGGCTGGGGGCAGCAGCAGAGACGAAGGCTGACAGGACCCCGGCGACCTGCACGTTAACCGTACAATGCACCACTATTTTCGATCATTTGGACCGGTTTGACGATCGCAAGCGGCAGGTGCTGCCGCCGGACGGCATCATTTATCCGGTCACCGGCATCGTTTTTACACCGGGAGAATCGGTCCTGGATGTATTACAGCGGGAAATGAAAAAGGCCGGCATCCATTTGGAAACGACGGCTGTGCCCATATATAACGCCAGCTATATCGAAGGGATCGGCAATATTTATGAATTGGATTGCGGTGAACTCTCCGGGTGGGTGTACAAAGTCAACGGTCTGGTCCCCAACTATGGCTGCAGCCGCTATCTGCTCCAGGACGGTGACCGTGTTGAAGTAGTCTATACCTGTGATCTGGGCCGGGACGTGGGCGGCTCCAATTTTGGGGAGGAACGGCCATGAGTGATGCTTTTTCCCGGCGCCACCCTCTGATCAATTTTATCTATTTCACGCTGATTATTGGCTTTTCCATGTTTCTTATGCATCCGCTCTGTCTGGCGATTTCGCTGCTGGGTGCCGTCAGTTATGCGCTCTGCCTGAAGGGAAGAAAAGCGCTGCGCTTTCTTGTTTGCGCCATGCTCCCTCTGTTGCTGGTGACAGCCTGGCTGAATCCGCTTTTTAACCATGCCGGTGTGACGCTCTTGTTTTATTTGCCCGGCGGCAATCCGGTCACGCTGGAATCAATGGTTTACGGGTTGGCCGCCGCCACCATGTTTGTAACAGTCGTTGTCTGGTTTAGCTGTTTCAACGCAGTCATGACCTCGGATAAATTTGTTTATTTGTTTGGCGAAATCATCCCCGCGCTGTCTTTGATCTTTTCCATGGTATTGCGCCTCGTTCCACGTTTAAAGGCACAAAGCCGGGTGATTGCCAATGCCCGGAAGGGTGTCGGCCGCGACCCAGGCAGCGGCCCTCTCCTGCAGCGGGCGCGCAGCGTGGTGCAGATCATTTCGATGATGATCACCTGGGCGTTGGAGTCAGCGATTGATACCGCTGACAGTATGAAGTCACGGGGCTACGGTTTGGCCGGACGCACCAGCTTTTCTCTGTATCGTTTCGAACTGTATGACAAGTGGCTTCTCGCGGCCATGCTTTTATTGGCAGGTTTCATCCTGGCCGGAGCAGGGAGCGGGCTGATCAGAGCAGATTATTTTCCTGCCCTGCAGATCGAGATGCCTACGCTGCTGAGCAGCATGGTATATATGGCTTATGCCGGACTGGGGTTGCTGCCGGTTCTTGTTGACGGAGGGGAGGATATGCGATGGAAACGTATCAAATCAACGGCTTGACGTTCCGCTATCCCTTACAAACCGAACCGGCCCTTAAAGCGATTGATATATGCGTCCAGCCGGGCGAGTTGATTCTGCTCTGCGGCCGCTCAGGCTGTGGCAAAACCACTTTACTGCGCCATTTAAAAACGGTTTTGACCCCCCATGGCAACCGAAGCGGCCGGATTCTTTTTGCCGGCACGGCGCTGGAGCAAGTCGATCAACGCAGGCAGGCGCAGGACATTGGCTTTGTCATGCAAAGTCCCGACAATCAGATCGTCACCGACAAGGTATGGCATGAACTGGCCTTTGGGCTGGAAAGCCTGGGCTGCAACCCCCGGGACATCCGTCTGCGGGTGGCGGAAATGGCCAGTTATTTCGGCATCCAGGATTGGTTCTACCAGAATGTCAGCGAACTCTCCGGGGGACAGAAGCAGTTGCTCAATCTGGCCGCCATCATGGTCATGCAGCCGGCAGTGCTGATTTTGGACGAACCGACCAGTCAGCTGGACCCCATCGCTGCGGCCGATTTTCTGGCCACCCTCAAAAAAATCAACCGGGACCTGGGCACGACCATCATCATGACCGAGCAACGACTGGAAGAAGCCCTGCCCCTGTCCGACCGGGTGCTGGTGATGGACCAGGGCCGGATTGTCAGTGACGCCGCTCCCCGGGAGACCGGTGAGCGACTGCGGACGTGGCAGCATGAAATGTTCCAGGCCATGCCTGCTCCTCTGCAGATTCATGCCGGGGTTAAGAGTGCTTCACCTGCCGCTCCCGTTACGGTAGGCGAAGGGCGCCAATGGCTGGATACGCTGGCGCTTGCCCCGGAGCCGCCCGGCAGGCCTGATCCAGCTCCGGAAGCAGCGCTGCAACCGGCGGTTATTCCCGCCCTCGAAGTAAAAAACATATGGTTCAAATATGAAAAAAACCATCCCGATGTTCTAAAAGGGTTGTCCCTGCAGGTTCATCAGGGCCAAATCCAGGCCGTCGCCGGCGGTAACGGCACTGGCAAAACGACGTTGCTGCATCTGCTGGCCGGCATCGTAAAACCTTATCATGGCAAGGTGCTGGTGTTTGGTCAGGTCCGGGGCTTGCGGGGCCGGCAGCGGAATGAAGCCAGGATAGCCGTCTTGCCGCAAAATCCGCAGGCGCTTTTGGTGAAAAAAACGGTGGCCCTTGATCTGCTGGAAATGCTGGAAGAAAATGAGCTCTCCAAAGAACAGCGGCAGCAAAAGATGAAGGCGATGGCAGAACGGGTCGGCCTGACGGAACTGCTCGCCCGCCATCCCTATGACCTATCCTGTGGAGAGCAACAGCGGGCAGCCTTGGCCAAGGTGTTGTTGCTGGAACCGCAGATTTTGCTGCTGGATGAGCCCACCAAAGGACTGGACAGCCATTTCAAGGCAGCCCTGGGAGATATCCTGAAATCATTGGCGGCTGAGGGGGTGGCTATCCTGATGGTATCCCACGATATTGAGTTTTGTGCCCGTCATGCAGATCGCTGTGCCTTGCTTTTTGACGGCACGGTGGTGACTGAGAATACGGCGCGGGCGTTCTTTGCCGGCAACAGTTTTTATACCACCGCCGCCAACCGCATGGCCCGACACCTTTACCCCGATGTTGTCACAAGTGAGGATGTGATTGCAAAATGCAGCGCCAATTTGAAAAACCAGAATGCTGGCCCGGCGATACTGCTGACCCGCTCCAAAGGATAAAAAGGCACCCGCCCCTCCCGGTTCGCACCTTGCTTGCGGCAGGGATCATATTGCTGGTGGTGCCGCTGCTCATTGCCCTGGGGATGGCGGTTCTGGATGACCGAAAATACTATTTCATCAGTCTGCTGATCATCATCTTCGCCATGATCCCCTTTGTGATGATTTTTGAATCCCGTCGCCCCCAGGCGAGAGAAATTGTCATTATTGCCATGCTGGCCGCCCTGGCCATTGCCGGTCGCTCCCTGGCTTTTATGCTGCCCGGCTTTAAACCGGTTATTGCCCTGGTCATTATTACCGGGGTGTGCCTGGGCGGGGAAGCGGGATTCCTGGTCGGCGTCATAACAGGCTTTGTTTCCAACTTTTTTTTCGGCCAGGGGCCATGGACGCCATGGCAGATGTTTTGTTTCGGGATTATTGGGTTTCTGGCCGGGATATTGTTCAGACAGGGACGGCTTAGCAGCAGGCGTATGTCTTTATGCTGGTTTGGCGGACTGTCTGCCCTGTTGCTCTATGGCGGGATTATGGATACGGCCAATGTACTGATTTATCAGGGGCATCTCACCCGGGGCCTGCTGCTGGCCTCATATGCCTCCGGCTTTGGGTTTAATGTTGTCCATGCCTTGTCCACCGTATTCTTTCTGTGGTTGCTGGCTGAGCCGATGATTGAGAAATTGGAGAGGGTCAAGACCAAATACGGCTTGCTCGAAGACAATAAAGGAAAAGGAGACGAATCGTGAAGAGGATCATCATAAAATTATGCTTGCTGGTTGGATTGCTGCTCGGATTGGCCCTGTTGTGGCTGAGCGCGCCGGCAGCGGCAGCGTCGGCAGAATATGTCACGGTGCGGATCGTCGGCACCGACAGCCTGTTGCTGGATAATTTTGTCGTGGACAGGGCGTCCCTGACATCCTATTTGCAAAGCCATGACCTGACTCCGGATGATGCGGACCCGGCCCCCAACGCTCTGGATGCAGTCCTCTATGCCAGCTTGCACAACGGCTATGATGAAGACAGTTATGAAATTGCCTATTTGTTTGATTACGGTGCTTATTTTATTCGCCGGATCGCCGGGGTAAAGGCGGAAGGCTCTGACTATTGGGGTTCGCTGGCGGTAAATTCGGAAGGTGGTCTGGACGGCGGCAGTCTGTGCGCGCATGCGGTTCAGGCCGGCGATACCTACATTGTTTACTATGACCAATACACCGGGACCGGGGCCAATTACGGCAATCAGGCCTATGCCTGCTTCCGCCAGGAATGGCTGGCGGGGGAAACTGGAGCAACCATCACGGTGGATTTGATGACCGCCGGCTATGATGAAGGGTGGAATACGGTGGCAGTCCCCTTGGCGGGAGCAACCATTTATGCCAGCGGAGCCGATCTAACAGATCGCACTGCGGTTGCAGTGACCGACAGCGCAGGCCAGGCCTGCCTCAGTTTTGCGGCGGCGGGCACCTATTTGCTATACCTGTCCGGTGATTATACCTATACCCAATGCACGGTTACCATCGATGGCAGCAATGTGACGTTCCATGATGTGGAGATTCGAGTGACAGACGGGAGCAATCTTTTGCCTGAGGGGGCTTTGTTACTGACCGATGATGACGGCAAGGCTCGTTCTCCTTGGACCATCGCTTCCGGGGCCTATACCTATCGGTTGCCGGGCGGAACCTACCATTATGCTGCCAGCGCTTCCGGCTGCCGGCCTGCTAGCGGTGCGATTGAGGTCAGTGGGGATAGCTCGCAGGATCTTTCCCTGACCCCGTTTCGCGGGCATGCCGTGACCATTACCCTGGGCGCA
>DAOTHZ010000050.1:0-15950 GCA_035447945.1 Syntrophomonas sp. | reverse complement strand
GGGGACGGTTCTTGCCTTGCTTTCTGCCCCCAGAAAGCAAGGCAAGAACCGTCCCCGACTTGCGTGACTTGCGTCAGATCAATGCTGCCGTTTGTAACATCCGCATAACCATCACCACGGCCTCGGCTCGGGTTATATTGCGGTCCGGCTCGGCCATTCCCTGGTTGCCCACCATCAACTTCTGCTTTATGCAATAGGCTGCCGAGTCACGCGACCACGCGCCAAAGCTGGGGCTGTCTTTGAGTGATTGACTGTTTCCGACGTCATCGCTGAAAAGGCTTCCGGAGGCGAACGGCCAGAAATAAATACCCCCGTTTAAAAAGATTACCATTGTAACTTATTTTACAAATCTTCGTAATCATCTTTAACAATACAAATAGAGGAGGTATCTATATGAAAATCAGACAAACGATTGTATTGGGAGTGATAGGCAGTCTGTTTTTTATCGGGACGGTTATTGCCTCTCCGGCCTCGGCCGAGTCCCCTGCAACGATGCTCCCTGCCGAGGCAGTAACAGCCATTACACAGGACAGCCAAATTACCTTTGAGGTCATCAAGGAGAAGCATGATGTAGTAGAAATTGATATTACATATCCGGTCATCTCAGGATTAACCGATGCTGATTTCCAGGAACAATTAAACTATTTCATTAAAAAGCAGGTTATCTATAGCAAGGATCTTATTGAAATGCAAGCCGATGAATTTGTCCAGGAAGCGAAAAAGAATGGTTGGGAAATGAGGCCGTACGTGCTTTCTATTGATTATGATCTTAAATCGAATGATGAAGCATTTCTTTCTTTTACGATGACTTACTACACTTTTACCGGCGGAGCGAATGGCATGACAGTTGTAAATTGCTTTAATATTGACAAAAAGGCAAACAAGCCCCTTCAACTGGCAGCTTTGTTCCCGCCCGGAGCAGATTATAAAGCTGTGATGAATCGTGAAATCGCCAAGCAGATTGAATTGCGCTCTCAGGATGATAATGTAATGTTTTTCGAAGGAGACATGGGTTTTAAGGGAATCAGCGATACCCAGGGTTTTTATTTAAAGGACAATGATATCGTCATTGTTTTTCCCAAATATGAAATAGCCCCCGGAGCAATGGGTATTCCTGAATTTGCTGTTAACCGGGCTGATCTGAAGAAAAGTGTTGCCGCGCAAGATGGCGAAATCGTTATTGCGGGCTTGGTATTTAAGACGGTCCTAAACGCTGAAACCCAAACGGTGATGATCCCTTTGCGTCAAGTAGGTGAGCATTTAGGCTATACGGTAGATTGGAATGCTGCGCAACGCAGTGTTATGCTAACCAAGGGCCAGGCCACCGCCAAGCTGAAAATCGATGATAATATATATATCGCCAACCATAAGATACCCTACATTTTAGAAGCTGTTCCGATTATTATGAATGATCGCACTTTTGTACCCGTATCGTTTTTAGAACAAGTATTGCTATATCAATTATAATCATCTGGCAAGATATAAGAGGGGAAGGGCCTTCTGTCTGCGCCAGGCGAACCCGCGCAAGGCAAGAACCGTCCCCAACTTGCGCAAGTTGGGGACGGTTCTTGCCTTGCGCGGCTACTCTCCTTTTTGCAGAGCGCGTTCCAGTTCCTCCATTTCCTGTTGGGCGAGATCATCGCGGCCGGCCATGGCCTCCAGATGATGCTGCATTTCGTGCAGCACGGTGTCGATGATTTCCGCTTCCCAAACGGTGACGGGCTCATCGGCCAACAGGACTGCAAACGAACCGTAATAAAAGACGATGAAGCATCCGCCCAAGCCGTCCTCTACATACTCGCCCAGGATGAAATAATCGTCTTCGCGTTTGGCCTCGCGGCGCAGGTTAAACCCGCCGGTGAGATCACGCAAAAACCGATCCGGGATGCGGTCTACGGCATCGTCGAGCAGGTCGGCGAATGCGTCAAAGGTTGATCTCATTTTTTCTTTCATCGGCTGTTCTCCTCGGGTTGAAAATTTTCGCCCGGGAATGTTCTTGCCCGGATAGTTTCTTCCCGCCTTCGCGAAAATTGGGGACAGTTTTTGCTTGCGCTTATCCGTCCTTTTGTTCGCTTTTTCCTCCAACCAGAATCCTGGCAATAAACAGGCGAAAGATTACCCGCAGTATTTTTCTGAATAACACCAGATATCCCTCCTTTGTTTGTATTATACCGATATCACACCACTAGAACGTCGGTATTACGCTTTGAAGCTGTCATTTTTAGAGCAAGCTCAGTTTCTTGAAAAATCAACCCCGGAAATCTCAGCGGGCTATGGGATTGACTTCATTCTTACTATGTTCCTAATTGACAGGGCTGATGGAACAAAGAAATCATAGCGACGATCCCTACTGGCGTTGATTATTGGCCTTCCTGCTGGCGGAAGTATTCATATTCCTGATTCAGTTCCTCATACAGCTCCAACGCGTTCCAGTACTGGTTGTTCTCGGTCAGGACGGCTTTGTGATGAATCCGGGGAATACCGGCGTTCCTTAGGGCGTCCAACAAGGCGTGGATTTGTGGATCGCTGCAGCCGGCGATCAGCATCATTTCATGGGGCAAATCGGGTCCCTGGTAGGCGGCGATGGCAGGCTCCTCCGCCGCGATGCCCAGCAGCGCCCCCAACGGCTGATGATAATCGCTTTTGTTAATCTTTTTGATGCGCAGCTTGAGTGGCAGCAACGCGCGGGCCATTTTCTCCCTTTTTTCTGCATCTTGAAAAGCAAACAACAAAACAGTTGGCTTCATTTTCCCCATCCTTTCGATAAAGTTGACTGTGGGATCGGGCATTTCTTGTCACTATTTTTTTAAAAAACCGGGAATATATTCCCGGTTTCAAATAACGAATGTCTTCCCTGCTTACACAGGCGAGATGATAATGTGCTGGTCAGGTTGTATGATTGTCCAGCCGTTATAAATACTGACCGGCTCTCTGGGGCAATACTTCAGTGCTGCTCTAGTTGTATAATAGGCGGTCCAACACCCGCGCCTGAAGTCTTTTTGGCGTTATCACGCGTGATGATATGTTTTTGTAAGCGATATTATTTTTCTTCTTTAAAAGGCGGCTCGGGCATCCAGGGATAAAAGGGGGGCATGCCGTCTTTGACACTCATGGAGTAATTGGGTTTTCTCTTTTCCAGGAAGGCCATGATGCCTTCAACCACGTCGGGCTGCTGGCCGGCCCAGTGGAACCCTTTGGATTCGATGCGATGGGCCTGCATGGGATGCTCCGCGCCGGCCATGGTCCAAATCAGTTGGCGGGTAATGGCCACGGATACTGGAGCAGTGTTTTCAGCGATTTCTTTGGCAATTTCGCGGGCTTTGGGGATCAGTTCTTCCGGTTCGACCAGATAATTAAACAGGCCGCCTTCGTATAACTCCTGGGCGCTGTAAACCTTGCCGGTCATAGCCCATTCCAGGGCGCGGTTGATGCCCAGCACTTTGGACAGGAACCAGGAACTGCAGGCGTCGATCAATACGCCGCGGCGTACGAAAACCATCCCCATTTTGGCTTTGGTGGAGCCAATCCGAATATCCATGGGCAGCGTGAAGGTAAAACCAAATCCTACCGCCGGTCCGTTGATGGCGCCGATGAGCGGCTTTTTGCATTGGAACATGCGCAGGGCCATCATCCCGCCCCCGTCGCGAAACTCTTCGATGGGCATGGAACCAGGGGAAAAGCTGGAACCTTTTTCGCTCAGATCCATCCCGGCGCAGAAGGCTTTGCCGGCACCGGTGATGATGATGGCGCGGATGTTGTCATCTTCGTCAGCCCGGTCAAAGGCATCGATCAATTCATAATGCAGGGTATAATTGTAGGTGTTCATCTGTTCGGGGCGATTGAGGGTGATGGTCAGGATGCGGTCTTCGACTTCATACTTTATCTGCTGGTATTCCACGTTGATTCCTCCTCTTGTCGATTGGTTGATGTTGCGCAACGCTGCCCCACAGCGGCGTCTGCGTCAATGATGCGTCTTTTATGATGTACATTCCATATGAAAGGCGCTAATTCCTCTTCTTGGTTTGCATATATTTTTCCTTTTGCTATACTAGGTACGGTTCTTGCCGTGACGGCAAACGCAACCCCTTATTCGTTTTCAGAAAATTCCATAAGTTAATACGCCTGACGTATAAACTTATGGAATATTTCGAATATTTGGCAGGCTAACGCTGACGTTATTGGATGGAGATGCAAGGAATGCTGTTGCTTTTACGAAACAAACCGCTGCGGGCGACGATTCAGCGGACGGCACTGCCGGCGATGCTGGAAATGATTCTCTATATGCTGATCGGCATCGTGGATGTAGCGGTGGTGGGACGGCTGGGCGCGGTGCCGCTGGCGGCGGTCAGCCTTGGCGCGGAAATCTTTTTTGAAGTGATTCTTTTCCTGGGGGCGCTGGGTATCGGCGCGGCGGTGTTGGCAGCCCAGGCGCGGGGGGCAGGCAATGTCCACGAAGCAGAGCAAATCGCCGGTCAGACGCTGCTGCTGGGATTGCTGATGGGTTGCCTGAGCGGGTTCCTGGGAGTCTATTACGCTGATTTCTTGGTTGGACTTTTCCGGGTGGAACCGGCGGTGCATGCACTGGCGGTGCGCTATGTGCAGATTACGTTTGCGATTGCCCCGCTGGGGGTGCTTTATACCATGCTGAGCTCGCTTTATCGCGGCTGGGGGCGCACGGAGATTCCTATGTATGTGGCGATCGTGCTGAACATCGTCAACTGCATAGGTTGCTATGTGCTGGTCTACGGCAAGTTTGGTTTTCCGGCTCTGGGCGTGGCGGGTTCAGCGCTGGCCACGGCGATTGCGCATGTAGTCGGCTGTTTGATTATTTTCACTATCCTGATCCGCGGCGGGGGTGGGCTCAAGCTGCGCTGGGACGCAATCAGACGGCTGCAGCGACAGGTATTGAAGCGAATTTTTTCGCTGGGTCTGCCTAGTTTTGTAGAGCAGTTTTTTAATAACCTGAGCATTATGATTGCGGTCTACCTGATCGTTTTCACCGGTACGGTGTCCTACGCGGCTCACCAGGTGGGGGTCATCGTGGAATCCATCTCCTATATGCCGGGCTTTGGCATTGCCATTGCCGCGACCACCCTGGTGGGGCAGAGCGTGGGAGCGCGCGACAAGGAGCGCCTGCTGCAGGCCACGCGCGGCACGATTGAGTTTGGCCTGCTGTTTATGGGCTTTTTTGCCTTGCTGTTTGCCCTGTTCCCCTTCCCCATCGCCCGGCTTTTCACGCATGACCCTGCCATCATCGCCATAGCCGGACTTCTCATTCGCATCGCCGCACTGGAACAATTGACGATTGCGCTCAGCATGGTAATGGGCGGCATCCTGAAAGGCTCCGGGGACACCCGTACCCCCATGGTGATCACCGTCCTGGCGACCTGGGCGTACCGCATTCCCATGCTGTATCTGGTCATTATCGTACTGGCGCAGCCCATTCAAATCGCCTGGCTGGTCTTCATCTCCGACTGGCTGCTGCGCGCCATTGCTTTTTATCTCGCCTACCGCCGCCGCACCAGACCGGACGGCCCTTTCCTGTCCACCTTCGAACCTCAGGAATCATCAGCGCCAGCCCAATAAACTTTCAGAAAATTCCATAAGTTAATACGTCAGGCGTATTAACTTATGGAATTTTCTGAATTTAGCTGCGGTCTACTGCATCATCCGCAGACCAACCCACACTCAGAAAGCAAGGCAAGAACCGTCCCCGACTTGCGCAAGTCGGGGACGGTTCTTGCCTTGCGCGAGGGCGTGAAAAAGCTCCCCCCGGGGGTGGGGGGAGCTTTTCTGTCAGCTGAACTCGAGGACAGCCTTATCTTCGAAAGTCAGCTTATTTATTGGCAGATAACGGGTGACTGGCCGGCAGGAACAGTTCGGCTTTTTGTTTTGCCAGGTTTTCGGGCCATACAGTTACCAATGTGCCGTCGAAATACTGGTTGATAAATGCACGGGCTTCATAGTTCTGGCCGGTGTGTTTGTTGCCTAACCAGGGGTCGGTCCAGGGACTCTCCGGAGTGGAGAATTTAGCGCCGAATCCGCACAGGCTGTTTTCGGCGGGTACATCAGCAGCTCTGATGGCATCAGCTACTGCCTGGGCACTGAACTCACCGGATTTTTCAATGGCTGCCGGAACGATTTCGTTGAAGAACAGCATGGTCTGGGCAAACTGGCGATATTCTACATGATGATAAGGAGGAACGCCAAATTTATCAGTCCAACGTTTTACGAAATCATCAAAGATAGCTGCATATTCCGCAGAGAATCCAGCGGTATTGGGATTACAGGGAACCGGGTCAACCGTCAGCATGGAGTTGGCATCTGCGCCTACCCCGTCAACGAAAGCCTGTACGCTGTGGCCGCCGCTATGGGTGATGAAGATCGGCACTTTCAAGCCAAGTTCTTTGGCCTGGCGGTTAAACATAATGCCATCATTGACATAGCTGGTTAACAGCAATACATCAGGATTGGATGATTTAATTTTCATGATGATGCTGGACAGGTCAACGGCTTTGGCTGAGTATGCTTCATTCATGGCGACTTTCAGGCCATACTTTTCAGCGGTGGCTTGGTTGCCTTCGGCTACGGCGGTACCGTAGGGGCCGTCTTCATGAACAATGGCTACGACCAGTTCTTTGGCGGGTTTGCCAAGTTTCTCCTGGATCTGTGCATCGTTGCCCATGATGAACTCAACGGATTCTGCCCCCCAGGCCGAAGCATTGGCTTCATTCCTGAAAGTCCACTGATAGCCTTTTTGCAGCAGGTTATCGGCAGAGCCGGACATTTCCCACAGAACGACTTTGTTTCTTTCAGCTACTTCACTGATGGCTGCAGCAATGGCAGATGAATAGGAACCCATGATGACAGGTACGCCTTTACTGGTGATCAATCTTTCGGCTTCGGATGCACCGGTAGCGGGATCGCTCTGGGAATCGGCAAAGTCAAAGGTAATGGGGTATTTGCCCATGACGCCGCCTTTTTCATTGATCATTTCAATGGCCATCTGAATGCCGTCATATTCGGCCTGGCCCAACGCTGCCTGCGCGCCGGAGATGGGTTCTACAACACCTACATGAATCTTGATGTCTTTGGCTTCTCCGCCCTCGGTCGGTGCTTTTTCGCAGCCGGCGACGGCGACCATCATGAATACAACCAACATAAGAATTCCAACAAACTTTTTCAATACACTTACCTCCTCTTGTCCTTAGGCTATGCCCAAGTAAACTTGACGCACATAGTCATTGTTCAGCATCGATTGGCTGTCCTCTTGCAGTACAATCCGCCCCCCTTCCAACAAGTATCCTCTGGATGCTATTTTCAAAGATTGTTCTACAAACTGCTCGACAAAAAAGACGGTGATGCCTCTTTGCTGCAATTTTTGGATCAAATCAAAAACCTGTTCCACGATGAGCGGGGCCAAACCCAAGGAGGGTTCGTCCAGCATGAGTAGTTTGGGCTGAGCCATGATGCCGCGGGCGATGGCACACATTTGCTGTTCGCCGCCGCTCATGGTGCCGGCCAGCTGTTTGCGGCGCTCGGCCAGACGGGGCAAGGTTTCATATATCCACTCCAGGGTTTCTTTTTTGCCTTCTTCTTTCCAGGCAGCGATCAGGAGGTTTTCTTCCACGGTCATTTTACCGAACAGTTTCCGGCCCTCAGGAATCAGTACTACACCTTTCTTGGGGCGGTCCCAGGGATTGATTTTAAGCAGGTCTTCGCCCAAAAAGCTTATTTTGCCGGATTTCGGGGCGACCAGGCCACAGATGGTTTTCATCAGGGTGCTTTTACCTGCCCCGTTGGGCCCCAGCAAGGTGACAACTTCGCCTTGCTCGACTTCGATGTCAACATCCCAGATGACCTGGGTATCGCCGTAGGATACGCTGAGTTTCTCCAATTTAAGCATCCTTGTTTGACCCCCTTCCCAGATACGCTTTGATGACCACTTCGTTCTCGGCGATCTCCTTGGGCAAACCTTCGGCGATCTTTTGTCCGTGATCGAGCACGATGATGCGATCACTGATATTCATGATGACCCGCATGACGTGTTCGACGATAACGATGGTCTTGGTTTTTTTGAGCTCGCGGATGAGGTCCATCATTTCATCCATTTCCTTGGGTTTCAGACCGGTCATGACTTCATCCAGCAGCAAAACTTCAGGATTGGTGGCCAGGGCTTTGCCCAGCTCCAGCCGTTTGCGCTCCAGGGTGGTCAGGTCAGCGCCCAGGGAGTTGGCCTTTTTGTCGAGCTTAACGATTTTTAAAATCGCGTCTACCTGGTCTCTAGCTTCCGAGACCTTGGCTGCTTTGGGCAGGCAAGCCACCAGAATGTTGTCGGCGATGGTCAGCCCGGGGAACGGTTTGGCCACCTGAAAGGTTCGGGTGATGCCCTTGTGACAAATCTTGTCAGGCGTCAGCTTGTCAATGCGTTTTCCATGGTAGGTGATGGAACCGCTGTCAATCGGATAGAAACCGGTAATCAAGTTGAACAGGGTTGACTTGCCGGCACCGTTGGGGCCGATAATACCGAGGATTTCTCCTTTATTAACATCAAAAGATACGTTGTCGGTGGCTTGCAGTCCGCCGAAACTTTTGGATATACCGTCGATGACGAGAATGGTTTCTGCCATTTACTGCACCCCCTCAGAAGTCTGTTGTATTTGGAGCGCTTTTTTTTCTCTTTTGGCTTTGATGATCCCTGGCAGACTGGCAATCCCTTTGGGCAGATAGATAACACAGGCTACCAGCAGAATCCCGTAGAGGAACAGGTGCAATCCCGGCAATTGTGCCCCCAGGGACATGCGCAGCAGCTCGGTCATGGGGATCAGCAGGAAAGCGCCGATGGTAGGTCCAAAAATCGTGCCGCTGCCGCCGATGACCACCACCAGGGCCATGTTCAGGGACAATGAGAATCCAGCAATGGAATAGGGATCGATGTAGCGGAAATATTGGGCGTAAAAAGTTCCGCCGATGGCGACCAAAAAGGCACTGATGCAGGCGGATATGATTAAATTCCTGTTCACGGAGATGCCCAGCGCGGAGGCGGCATCTTCATCTTCGCGAATGGCTTCCAGATAGTAGCGGGTTCGTTCCATTTTGATGGTCAGAAACATGGCGGCCAACCAGAAGACCAAAATCACCAAATAGTACTCTCCCTTGCCGTCAAACTGAAACTGCGCCAGGGAGGTGGGCACGTAAGGCAGGGACAAACCCAGCGAACCGCCGGTAATGTCACGCCCGTATACCAATAGGTTGTGGACAATTTCTGCAACAGCGATACTGGCCAGGGTGAAATAGGGACCCTTCAAACCAAAGCGAAAACTGGGCCAGGCAATCAGGAGCATGACGACCACCGCCAACACGCCGCCCACCAGCATGCCCAACCAAGGGGTAAGACTGAATTCCTTAAACAACAGTATACTGGTATAGGCACCGACGGCGACGAAGGCAGCATGTCCCAAGGACAGTCGTCCGGCATAACCGCACATCAGGTTCCAGCCGGTACCCAGGAAAGCATAAAACAGGGTCAGTATTAAAATATGCTTGGCGAAGACGATCAAAGGCAAAAAGTACAGCGCCAACAGGGCGACGCCCAAAATGCCCAGAACGATCAGTGATTGCTTTTGTTTCATTCTTTCTCCCTCCTTTTCCTATACTCTGGCACCCTTGCCCATGATTCCTTCCGGTTTCACGAACAGGATGATCAGGAAGATCAACAGGGAGAACACCTGCGCCAGCTCGGCACTGGCCATAACCCCGGCAAAAGACTCGACCAGGCCGATCAGCAAACCGCCGATCAAAGCGCCGGTAAAACTGCCCAATCCTCCCAACACCACGATGATAAAGGCCATGGTATTGAAATACAGGCCGACCGTGGGATAGACATAGAAGGTGGGGGTGATGATGCTGCCGGCGATGCCGACCAGTGCAATCCCGGCGGCGAAGGTCAGGGTGTAAATGCGGTTGACATTGATGCCCATCAGGGTAGCGGCATCGGTATCCTGGGAAACCGCACGGATATGGGTGCCGACTTTGGTTTTCATCAGGATGTAATAAAGCAGCAGGGCAACGATAATACAAATGACAAAAGTCCAGGTCCGTCCGGCGCTCAGCAAGACACCGAAAAACTCGTAGCTTTTGCCGGTCAGATTGGTTTCAATGGCCCGGAAATCTGATTTCCACAGCATCAGGGCCAGGTTCTGCAGCACAAAGCCGACACCGGCGGTTGCGATGATGGTGTTGACCTCGGTTTCCGCCTTGCCCAGCAGGGGTTTGATAATGACCCGGAAGACCACTACCCCGATCAGCACAAAAGCGGGAAATACGATTAAGACCGAGACATAGGGATTCACATCTTTTAAGGTAAAGAGGAAAAATGTGGCATACATTCCCATCATGAGAAAATCACCGTGGGCCAGGTTGACGATCTTGATAACCCCGAAGATTAGGTTCAGCCCTACGCTCAAAAGCGCGTAAATGCCCCCCAGCAACAAACCGCTGGCGATAATCTGCAGTAACATTTCCATTCCCTTTTTCACATCCATTCTTTCAATAGTATGGGCAACGGTATTGATTTATAGTAATTGATGGCGTTTGCCAACGCCGGGATAACTCAACGGTGGATGAGGTTGTTGCTGATGACGACCCGCTGGATTTCGCTGGTGCCTTCATACAGTTCGGTAATCTTGGCATCACGCATCATCCTCTCCACCGGATATTCCCGGGTGTAACCATAACCGCCGTGAATCTGCACCGCCTGATTGGTGACCCAGTTGGCCGTTTCTGAAGCTTTCAGCTTGGCCATGGCCGCTTGCAGCGAGTACGGCAGTCCCTGGCTTTTATTCCAGGCTGCCCGATAGGTCAGCAAGCGGGCGGCATCGATTTCCAGCGCCATATCCGCCAGTTTAAAGGCGATGGCTTGTTGGTTGACGATGGGTTGTCCGAACTGTACCCGGGTTTTGGCATATTCCAAGGCTTTTTCCATGGCTCCCTGGGCAATCCCTACGGCTTGGGCGGCAATGCCGATGCGGCCTCCATCCAGAGTTTGCATGGCGATTTTAAAGCCCTGTCCCTCTGCCCCCAGCAGGTTCTCAGCCGGAATGCGGCAATCTTCAAACACCAGATCACAATTCTGGGTGCCGCGCAGGCCCATCTTGCGTTCGAACTTGCCAAACGAAAATCCGGGCGTGCCTTTTTCCACGATAAAGGCACTGAAAGCCCGGCTGCCCTCTTCCTTGGCCCCGGTCCGGGCAAAAACAATATAGATATCGGCGGCGGCGCCGTTGGTAATGAAAATTTTACGTCCGTTCAATATATACTGTTTGTTTTTGAACTCGGCTTTTGTGGTCATGCCCAGCGCATCGGAACCGGCTCCCGGCTCGGTCAGGGCAAAGGCGCCGTGTTTTTCTCCGGTCGCCAGTGCGGGCAGATATTTTTCTTTTTGAAGGGCATGTCCAAACATGGCAATCGGAAAAGCGCACAGGCTGACATGCGCGGACAGGGTATCGGCGGCAGAAGGATCGATACGGGCGATTTCTTCAACGGCAATGGCATAGGCAACCATCCCCATATCAGCCCCGCCCCATTTTTCTTCGAAAGGGATCCCGGTTAATCCCAGGTCGGCCATGGCTTTGAATGTATTGGGATCATAGTATTCCTTTTCATCCCGCTCAACTACGCCGGGGGCAAGTACGTTTTCGGCAAAAACCCGCACAGACTGGCGCAGCATTTCCTGATCACTGCTGAAAGAAAATTCCATGGCTGGCTTTCCTCCTCTCTGTGGATTACTTGCCTTCAAAAACGGGCTTCCTTTTTTCCAGGAACGCGCCCATCCCTTCCTTTTGATCCCGGGTGGCAAAACACAAGCCAAATAAACCGGCCTCAACGGTGGTGGCCAGGTCGTTGTTGATCTGCATGCTGTGATTGATTTGCTGTTTGGCATAACGTACTGCCAGAGGTGCATTGGCGGCAATGACTTCAGCCATTTTGACCGCTTCCTCCAGCAAGCTTTCGGGGGGATAGACTTCGTCTACGAGTCCGATACGATATGCTTCGGCAGCAGGGATGCGCTGCCCGGTAAAGACCAGTTGTTTGGCTTTGCCTTCGCCGACCAGGCGGGTAAGACGCTGGGTGCCGCCATATCCAGGAGTAATCCCGAGGGATACTTCGGGCTGACCCAATTGGGCCTTCTCGGAGGCCAGACGGATGTCACAGGCCATGGCCAGTTCGCAGCCGCCGCCCAGAGCAAAACCGTTAATGGCTGCAATGATGGGTTTCTCAGTAGTTTCAATCAGTCTGAAGACCCGGTGTCCCAACAACCCCCAGTTCCTTCCCTGCGTCGCGTCCAGGGGACACTGGGCTTCGATGTCCGCTCCGGCTACAAAGGCCCGCTCGCCGCTGCCGGTGATAATCAAGACAGCCCGTGCTTCGTCAGCGGCAAAAGCCTGAACCGCTGCCTCGATTTCCAACAATGTTTTTTCGTTCAAGGCATTTAAGACTTTGGGGCGGTTGATGTACAACAACTGCACTTGTTGCCGGTTTTCAAGGAGAATATTGTCATAGGGCATGTTCTTCCCTCCCGCAAATATACTTTGTAATTAAAAATCATGCAATTCCTATGCCATGAAATATTCCAGTGCTTGACGAGCCGGGAGAGGTTAACCGCCAATAAAAAATACAGCCGGCAGGTGAAGGTATCGCGCCCTTTCAAACCCGGCTGTATTCTGCCAGTCTTTTATTGACTGGCTGATTGTTAACGATGTATTTTGACACATAATTGATTCATTCGACCCGGTTTTGTTTCAAATTTAATTCACGTGTTCAGGTTTTCTTCCTCAATGGTTATGTCATACTGTTTGGCTTTGCGCCAGATGGTCGCCTGGCTGACACCTAGGGCCGCCGCGGCTCTGCGGGTGGTTTGATGTGCCTCCATGGCTTCCTTGATTATTTGGCTTTCATACTTTTGCAGCGCATCCTTCAAGGAAACCCTGTCGCTTTCCGACGCTTCATCATAACCCGGCGGCATTGGCTTTCTGCCTGGCGGCTTTATCTCTTGCGGCTGGACTGCTTCGGCACTCAGATGAACCTCCTGCTGCGGCCCCATTTTAATATCATTGATAAACGCTCCGGACGTGGTAACAAAAGCTTGTTCCAGGGCATTGCGCAGTTCCCGAATATTGCCCGGCCAATCGTACGCCATCATCCCGGCGAGCAGCTCCGGGTTGAACTGACGGTTCAATTTGTATTTTCTATTCAGCAGACCGATAAAGTAATCGACAAAAACCGGTATCTCTTCCTTGCGCTCCCTGAGCGGCGGGATTCGCACCTGGACAACATTAAGCCGGTAATACAGATCCTCGCGGAACTGCCGTTCACTTACCATTTTCCACAAGTCGCGGTTGGTGGCGGTGATGAGGCGAACGTTAATGGGTATCGGCGCCACGGCGCCAATGCGCATGATTTCATTTTCCTGAATGACCCGCAGCAGTTTGGCCTGCAGATAAAATGGCAGTTCGGCGATCTCATCCAGGAACAGCGTGCCGCTGTCAGCCAGCTGAAAAATGCCCATTTTTCCGCTTTTGCTGGCACCGGTAAAGGCCCCTGCTTCATAGCCGAATAGCTCTGACTCCAGCAGATTGTCAGGAATGGCGGCACAGTTGACGCTGATGTAGGGTTGGTCCGCGCGCAGGCTGTTGCGGTGGATTTCGCGGGCTACAATTTCCTTGCCGACGCCTGATTCACCATTGATGAGTACCGTAGAGTCGACCCGGGCGATGCGCTGCACCAAGTCTGATATCTCTGCCATTTGCGGCGAGGCCACGATATAGTCGCCGGTATTGTCCAGCTGGAATTTAAGCAATTCATTTTGGTAATGCCGGCTCAGGGTCTCGGCTTTTCTGACCTCACTTTTCAGCCGATTCAGCTCGGTGATGTCGCGCCCGTTGGTAACCACCCCGATAAATTCCCCGCTCTCGGAAAAAATGGGATTGCCGGTCACCAGAACGGTTTTGCCGCTTTTCAAGGTCTGGGTCAGGGTAACGGTTTTTCTGGTTTCAATTACATCAATGGTAGCCGCCCGGTCAAAATATCCTTTTTTCACCAGGTCATAGATATTTCGTCCCACAATCTCTTCCGCCTTAAAGCCGGTGATGCGGGTATAGGCATCGTTGATCTTTCTGACATTACCCTGGTCATCGGTGACAAAAATGTAGTCAAAGGAACTATCAATGATTTTATCCATTTCTTCTTTCAGAACCCGGGTTTCCGCCAATTCATTACTGATCGATTCCAGCGCAGTCTGATCCAGCAAGAGAATTAATTTGCCTTTAAAATCATCCGTTTCCAAACAGGTGGAACGACAAATATACTTTTTGTCCTTGATTTTGATGTTTTGCTTGCCTTCTTTGCAGTCATTCTGGACCAGCTTCAACACCGCTTTATAATGAATGACTTCCTCTATTTTTCGGCCGCGAGCGTCTTTGGGCAAAGCCAGCAGACGCGCTGCGGCAGCATTGGAGGTCGCGACCCGGTCATCGTCATCCAGGAGCAACAAGGCATGCGGTATTTCGTTAAAGATTTTCTCCAATAAAACTTTTTCCTGTTTCATTTATGCGCACCCCATTTCCGCCAGGATTCCACTTTTACATCGTACAGCGGCCACCCTTGCTGTTACTGCTTTGACCGGCAGCCAGTGATTGACTCAATAATAAATCAAAACCGGCTGATTGTAAAATATCGCTGCCAACAGCCGCTATAAAAAAATCAGACCTTTCGCAAGGTCTGATTAGAAAGAGGAGGGGGGTGATATTCAATTCTATCACGATTGAAAGCCTTTAAAGGCTGCCGTAAAGGCGAATATACTCAGCGCGCAGCTCATCCCGGAATTCGGGTGCGGCGATATTGATTAGGGCCTGGGCCCGTTCCCGGTTGGTTTTCCATTTCAAATGGGCAACCCCATATTCGGTCACTACGATGTCCACGTCATAACGGCTGGTGGTAACCGCCTGCCCGGGGGCCAGCGTGGCTACGATGCGAGAAACACTGCCGCCTGCAGCGGTCGCCGGCAAAGCAATGATAGCCCTTCCACCTTTGGAATTGTTGGCGCCGCGGACAAAGTCCACCTGTCCGCCGACCCCGCTGAACTGAATGCCGGGCAGTGTGTCAGCCGCTACCTGCCCCAACAAATCAACCGACAAGGCGGAATTTATGGCCACCATGTTGTCATTTTTGCAGATATTGTAAGGTTCGTTGGTAATACTGACCGGCAGTGCCTCGATTAACGGATTGTGGTCCAGCCATTGATAAAATTCACTGGTGCCCATGGCAAAGGCAATCACAATTTTGTTGGGGTAGTAATTTTTGCGGGAGCAGTTGATCACGCCGCTTTTGACCAGGTTCATGACGCCGTCGGAAATCATCTCCGAATGGATGCCCAGATCTCTTTTATCATTCAGGCAGGACAGGATGGCATCCGGCACCGCCCCGATGCCCAGCTGCAGACAATCCCCGTCTTTGATCAAATCAGCAATGTTCTGGCCAATGGTTCTCTCTACTTCGCCGATGACGGGCGGATTCTGTGTAATGAGCGGATAAGTTACCGGCACAAAATAATCAACGTCTTCCACCGGGATCAAGGAACCCTCTCCGGTCACCGGCATATGGGGATTGACCTCGGCAATTACGGCTTTAGCACTTTTTATGGCCTGCAAGGTATAATCCACTGATATGCCCAGGCTGATCCGTCCGTGCTCGTCGGGCGGTGAAACGGTAACCATGGCGACATCGATGGGAAACTGTCCGCTGGTAAAAAGGATGGGTAATTCGTGCAAATAGATGGAGGTATAATCAGCCCGGCCCTCGCGAATGGCCTGACGGCTGGGTTTGCCGGAAAACAAGGCATTATGCCGGAAACTCTTCGCATACTGCGGGAGGCAGTAGGTTCCCTTGCCCAT
>DAOTHZ010000049.1:14675-15958 GCA_035447945.1 Syntrophomonas sp. | reverse complement strand
GAGCAGCTGACTCTTAATCAGAAGGTTGAAGGTTCGATTCCTTCATGGCCCACCAGAATTATAAAATGTGTAATAGGGGTTATAAAACCCCTATTATTTCATTTAGATGAAGTTTTTAAGTGCCGTATTATTCTTTTGCAAACACAGCATTTTTAGTCTTTTTGGCTTTATACATGGCATCATCGGCCCGGGAGATAAGTGTATCCAGATCATCCTGAACATCTTTTCGATAGGCAGTTACACCAAAACAGGCGGTCAAATCAATGGCCTGAAAATCGACGGTAATAACAAGGTTTTCAGAAATGCTGCGCAGTCTTTCAGCAACGTTGGTTGCTTCAAGAAGTCCCGTGCCTGGCAGACCAATAATAAACTCATCCCCGCCAAATCGAGCCAATATATCATAGGGCCGTACATTCTGATTCAGGCAGTCAGCAAACTGTTTTAATACATAATCACCGGCCAAATGTCCATAGACATCATTGACCTGCTTGAAATTATCCAAATCTGCAATGATGATACTTATTTGCAAACCATCCCGTTTACTGCGTTCGAGTTCCTGCTGCAGCCGCTCCATAAAACCCCGCCGATTATAGATGCCGGTTAAAAAGTCCAGCACACACATCTGCAGGGCTTGTTCATGACTCCTTTTATAGCTTTCTTCCAGTTCCTTGTACACAGTCATGTCACGGATTATCATTACGTTCCAATGACTATCCTCTTTGTCGGCCAAAACGTTTGAGGTAATTTCCACCGGTATTTTTACCCCGTCTGCCCGTACAAAATTTAATTCACACCGCACATTGCCGTGGCTGTCTCTTTCCTGCAGGGCGGTTACCAGGCGGGGATCCTGCAAATCTACGACTCCATTGCGTCCGATTTGGCAAATCTCTTGCGCTGTTCTGTGCAGCATACTGCAAGCGGCAGGATTGGCGAGATGAATGCTGCCGTCGGTTTTGGTTAAGAGAATCGCATCACTGGAGTGTTCAAAGATAAATTTGTAGGATTTATTGGCAAGCAAGTTTTTCATCTGTTACGACCTCCCTTAATGATTATCATATTTTATTAAGTCGACAATTAAAAGAAAAAAATATCATAATATAATAAATATTCGAACTTTTGATAAGATCGGTTATGAAGTAAAAAGGGAATGGAAATGATAACTATAAAGGCGGTCTGTTTTGTGTTATTCTATTGGCATAGACAGGAAGAACAGATGAATTCGTGATGGGAGGTATGGTTGTGGATATGTTTGAAAAGCTTATAAATCTTGGTGTTGGGGCCTT
>DAOTHZ010000049.1:3789-14575 GCA_035447945.1 Syntrophomonas sp. | reverse complement strand
CGAGTCAAGACTGATTCACTATTTTGCCGAGCAGACTGTCCAATGTCTTTTGAAAATGGATGATTTTTAATCGTTCTTTTTCATTGCAGAAATGATGATCATCCAATTCCAGCTGGGCAATCAGCAGAGCATTGATGATTTTCTCCTGCGCGGTCATGGCAGGAGATTTAAAGTATTCATTGATGCGTTCAAAAACAATTCTTTCTTCCTGATTTAATTGATCCGTTTTTATCATGTAATCACCATCCCGAAATCCCTTAAAGGAATTCTATGCTCCGGGCAGGATTTTTAGTTCGGGAAATTTTGGATTATTATCAGAAAAAATACCGCTTGACTCGCTATATCAGGGGTGATAAAATACATCCTAATCTAATATGCGAAAATGATGAAAAGAAGAATCATTGCGCGTTTTGATCAACAGAGAGCCGGGGCCGCTGCAAACCGGTATCAAAACAACAATGAAGGCCATCTGTGAGTGCCGGTGAACCGAGTGGATAAGCCGGACGGAATCCAACCGTTATTGGATAAAAGCCGGGCATTTGCCAAGCAGGGTGGTACCGCGGGAAATAACTCTCGTCCCTATTCAGGGAGGAGAGTTTTGTTTTTTTATTTATGATTGAAATGGAGGGAATGTCATGGATATCGAGAGAAGAATACTGGAATTACTGGAAAACGATGCCCGATTAAGCGCCAAGACAATCGCAGCGATGTTGGATACAGATGAAAAGGTGGTTGCCGATATCATCGCGCAGCTGGAAAGGGACAAAACGATTCTCGGGTACCGTACCGTTGTCAACTGGGAGAACACTGAATGGGAAGGGGTTACGGCCATGATTGAAGTCAAGGTCAGCCCCGAACGGGAAGTCGGCTTCAACAGTGTGGCCGAAAGGATTTACCGTTTCCCTGAAGTGCGTTCGGTCTATCTGATGAGCGGAGGTTTTGATTTGACGGTCATCGTGGAAGGCAACAGTCTGAAGGATGTAGCCCATTTTGTTACCCACAAGCTGTCACCGCTGGACAAAGTACAAAGTACCGTCAGTCACTTTATACTCAAACGTTACAAGGAAGACCATATTATATTTGGTGAAAATGAAGAAGATAAAAGGCTGGTGGTAAGTCCATGAGCAGCATGCAGCACCATATCGCCGATACCGTTCAATCTCTGAAGCCTTCCGGCATCCGTAAATTTTTCGACCTGGTCTCCCAGACCGAGGGCGTGATTTCCCTGGGGGTTGGGGAACCTGATTTCGTTACCCCCTGGCATATTCGTGAGGCTTGTTTGTATTCGCTGGAAAGCGGTTATACCATGTATACCTCTAATTGGGGCCTGCCGGAATTGCGGGAAGAGATTGCCCAATATGAAAAGCGAGCCATTGGCGTGGATTACTCACCCCAGAATCAGATCCTGGTCACGGTTGGAGTCAGTGAAGCCATCGACATTGCCTTACGTTCCCTGGTGGAACCGGGGGATGAGGTTTTGATTCCGGAGCCTTGTTATGTCAGTTATGCGCCTGGCGTTTTGCTGGCTTACGGGACCCCGGTTCCACTGGCTTGTTATGCGCAGCATCAATACCGTCTGCAACCAGAGGAACTGGAAGCAAAAATTACTCCCCGCACCAAGGTTTTGATTCTGGCCTATCCCAACAATCCGACCGGCGCGATAATGGAAAAACAAGACCTGGAAGCATTGCGGGAAATTATTATCAAACACGATTTGATTGTTATTTCCGATGAAATTTACGCTGAATTGTCATACCATACCCGTCATGTGTCCATCGCTGCCTTACCGGGCATGTATGAACGGACCATTGTTATGAACGGTTTTTCCAAGGCATTTGCCATGACCGGCTGGAGAATTGGATACGCCTGCGGGCACCAGGATATTATTGCCGCCATGACCAAAATTCATCAGTATACGATCATGTGCGCGCCTATTATGGCGCAGAAAGCGGCCATCGAAGCACTGCGCCACGGCGAAACAGAGATGCGCAAAATGGTGGCGGATTATGATTATCGCCGCAAACTGATGTTTAATGGCTTGAATGAAATAGGGCTGTCTTGTTTTGAACCGCAAGGGGCCTTTTATTGTTTTCCGTCTATTACCAGTACCGGCATGAACAGTGAGGACTTCAGTGAAAAACTGTTGTTTGAGGAAAAGGTGGCTGTTGTTCCCGGCACTGCTTTCGGCGAAAGCGGGGAGGGGCATATTCGCTGCTGTTATGCCGCCAGTGTTAAAAATATTGAAGCCGCACTGCAGAAAATGCAATCTTTTGTAATTCGACATAGGAAAGGATAATTGCCATTTCCATGCAAATATCTTTGAAATTTAATCGAAAACTATGTAATTTACCAAGAAGATTACGATAAATAACTAAAGGATTTGAACTGGTCAGCGAGAACCTCCTTTATTAATAAGCAAAGGAGGTTTTGCTATGTTTGGCGATCTGTCTTCCGAGGAAGTCGAACTCCTGAATGCATACAGCCTGCTTGGACACGCAACCAGAAAGGAATTGCGGGATTATATGCGCTACTTGCTGGGAAAACATTACAAACAGGAATTGATTGCGTCCATTTTTAACAACCAGCTCTTGCATAGTCTATTGCATAGTCTGCTGCATATCTCAGAGCGTGAGGATTTTGACAAAAACCAAATCGAAAAGCGAGCCCTGCAGTTCAAAGAGATCTACTTTGCCATTTTTGAACAGATTCACAGCAAATATGCGGATCTGGTAGATGATTTGGATAGCTGCGAAATAGTGAAGGACTTTGGGATCAACAGCGTTGACAATATTCTGCAGGCATGTTGGGCCAATAATCGCAGTGCAATTCTGTTTGAAGTGATTGAATTAAGCGAAAGCTTCAACAAATTTGCGAAAAAAAAGTCCGCCAGAAAGATTGTTGCGGTATAATAAGAGCAATATATATAACTGGAGGCAATCATTTATGAAGATAAAATTTCTGGGTGCCGCCCGTACAGTAACAGGTTCCATGCATGTTATTGAATGCGGGGGGCTTTGTTTTGCTATGGATTGCGGTTTGTTTCAGGGAAGCAAGGAAATCAAGGAAAGAAACTATCAGGATTTCAAGGTCAATCCGCAAACACTCGATTTTGTGATTTTATCCCATTCCCATATCGACCATATTGGTCTCGTTCCGAAATTGTGCAAATTAGGATTTAAAGGCAACATCTATTGCAGCTTTGCAACGGCTGAACTGGCCAAAGTCATGCTGCCGGACTCTGCCCATATTCAGGAAACAGAAGTGGAACGCAAAAACCGCAAACTGCTTCGGGCCGGAAAAATTCCGCTCGAACCCATTTACACAGTGGAAGATGCCATGAAATGTCTATCCCAGTTCCGACCGGTGAATTATGATGAATTGTTCACACCGGCAGAAGGAGTTGAAGTGCGCCTGCGTGATGCAGGGCATATTCTGGGCTCTTCCATTGTGGAACTATGGCTGGAGGAAGCAGGAAAACGCAGCAAGATAGTTTTTACCGGCGATCTCGGGCAAACCAACCAGCCTTTTATCAAGGACCCCACCTTTATTGAAAGCGCTGACTATGTAGTCATGGAATCCACCTATGGCGATCGCTTTCACAAAGATGTTCTGAACCGGGTAGAAAAACTCAAACAGGTTATTGATGAGACCATGAAAAAAGGTGGGAATCTAATCATCCCCGCCTTTGCGGTGGAACGTACCCAGGATCTGCTATATGATCTCAACGAACTCTATGTAAAAGGCGATTTGGACGAATCCATTGATGTCTATATTGATAGTCCGCTGGCGATTGCTGCCACCGAGATTTTTAAAAAGTATACGCAATTGTTTGACAATGAAACTAAAAATTTTGTCAATAATGGCTTCCATCCCCTGGAATTGCCGCATATGAAATATTCCCATTCCCAGGAAGAATCCATGGAACTAAACAACATCAACCGGTCAATTATTATTTCTGCCAGCGGCATGTGCGAAGCCGGCAGGATTAAACATCATCTTAAATATAATCTCTGGCGACCGGAATCAACCATTCTGTTTGTGGGATATCAGGCTGAAGGAACCTTGGGCCGTAAAATTTTGGACGGAGAAAAAATTGTCACCATCTTTGGTGAACAGGTAACTGTTAAGGCAGACATCAGGCAGATTGAGGCCTATTCTTCCCATGCCGATCAATCAGGTTTGCTCAGTTGGCTGAAACGATATGACGGGACGCCCAAGACGGTCTTTCTGGTCCACGGAGAAGAAAAGGCGCAACAGACTTTGGCGGAGTTAATTCGCCGGGATATTCATTTACAGGTGGTTATTCCACAATGGTTGGATGAATATCCGTTGGATGAGAGTATGCATATCGAACCTAAAGCAGTGCCTATGCAGACTGAGACAAGAATCACCAATCGGTCACTGGAAGCCGAAGAATTATATTTGCAGTTAAGAATGAAGCTGAATCGTTTCTATCAAGACAGCATTACCGGGCAAAAATATGAAGAACTGATCGATAAAATGGAAAAAATAACCTCTCAATTATAGCTTTGCGGAGCGATAGAGAGTATTTCTGTCGCTCTTTTTTAACGTCAAACTTCGTTTTTACTCTGAGGGCATCTCAGCGCTCGTTTTTGTGTACAAGATAAATATTTCAGGTTTTCGCTTATGAAAATCATACTTGTTAATCATCAACCAAGTGATATAATTTTCTTACTTTATGTTTGGGGGCTGGGGTACATATGTCAAATGATTATGCCGCACTTGAAGTATACCGCTGGGGGTTTGCGCATTTGCCCGGAGCGGTTTTTTATTATGGCAAAGAACTTGAATTGAACTTGGAAGATATCGGATTCCTCGCCGCTTTATTCTATGCTTATGAGCAAAGTAAACCCTTGTTTCAAAAAGGCCTTCAGATTGGACAATTGATGGTTTGTTGTCCCATCTTGAACACGCAAAAGATTTCACGCAAAATCACCCAACTGAGCAAACTTGGTCTCATTGAAATCCAGGACGGAAAGAGCAAAAGTTTTGCCGACAAAACCATTTTTCTCGAGCCCTTGATGGAACGACTGCAACAGTTGATCATTCGTGACCATCCTTTACATATCAGCAACCAGGAAGAGATTGGCTCGGCGGCATTGGAAAAATACCAACAAAAAATTGTTCAGCTGGAACTGCAGCTCCAGGAAGAAAAAAGCAAACATACCGACGCCGGCATAAATCACGGGGAATCCGCCCAGGAATCTGCCAATTACAGAATTGTGGCTGATTTTATTGCCAAAAAAAGCGGCAACCTGCTGAGTGTGAAAATGGAAAATGAATTGCAGAAATGGCTTGATGATCTTGGCTTTACGCCTGAATTTCTGCTGTGCATGCTGGAAATGACATTCGAACGCAGTATCCATAATCCCCGGGACATCACCAAAATCGCCAAAGATCTGAAGAACTACTCCGTGAATACGGTGGAAGGTTTGGAAAGTTATTTCGGCAAATATGTGGATTCCAACCGAAGCAACCTGCATACCAGTCAATTTGATCCGGATATTGCCACGTTTGGGACGTTTACCGGGATTGATATGAGCGCGGAAGCTCGCAAAAAGATGTATTACAAGTGGCGCTATGATTGGCGTTTCTCTCATCCAATGATCATGAAGGCCGGCGAGATCATGTGCCAACGCACGAAAAACGGGGGATTGGAATACATTGACAGCGTTCTGCACAATTGGCTGAGCAAGGAGATACGTTCCGTTGACGAAGCTGAGAAAGAGATTGTTGACTTTAAAAAACGCAATAAAAGCACTGCCAAATCCATGTTGCTCAATGGCGGCAAAGCATCAAGCATGAATTCTTCCCAGGATTATGAAATATACGTTCCACCCGAGGTGTTGGAGGAACTGAAAAGCAAAGCGTAGACAATCGGCCGGGAGAATCCCCGGCTGTTTTCTTCCCACGTTAAAGGTATAATACATAATAAGGCAATTTAAACAAGGAGGCAGGTGGCAATCTTGGAATCCAGTCAGTACAACCAGTCATTGTTTGATCTCGAGAGCGAAAGAAGAGTTTTGTCGGCCATGCTGCATGCCGAATCAGCCTGCATAGAAGCTTACAATAGCCTGAAAGCGTCCGATTTTTTTTCACCTTTGCATGCGACTGTATTTGAGTTAACCACCAGTTTATACGAAAGAGAAGTTCATCCCACCTATGTGGAACTGATCAAAGAAGGCCACAGTTTGGGAGTGTTTGCCAATCAACGGGATATGGACGAGTTGAGCTATATAGCCGAGCACTACATCGATGACGAAAATATCATTTATTGGATCAAACGAGTAAAAGACAAATCCCGCTTGCGCCGGTTTGAAATGTTTTTGCGCAAGAACTATCAGTTGTTGCAGGAAGAGAATGATCAGGACGTGGAACAGACCCTGATGCTGGCGGAAGAAGAACTGACCAACCTGACTGCCCTGGAAATCGACGATCGTATTGACAACCCGGCCGATCTTGCCCGCCTGGGCTATGAGGAAGTGGAACGACGTTTCCTGCGCTTTAAAGAAATCAAAGAAAAGCACAAAGGGGTTATCCCTCTGGATGGCCTGCCCACTGGTTTTGACAATTTAAATAAAGTGACCCTGGGCTACAAGCCGGGAGATTTGATCATTCTGGGGGCGCAGACCGGACACGGCAAAACTTCCTTTGCGTTACATACCGCCGCCGCTATCGCTGTACAAGAGCGTCACAATGTCATCTACCTGAATACGGAGATGAGCCGGGAACAGATTGCGCTGCGCTGGGGCTCGATACTGTCTGGGATCGAACACGACAAGGTCCGCAGCGGTGATATCAATGAATCGGAATTGTCGCGCATCCTGCATGCTTATGCGCGTTTGGGCGAAAGTGGTTTTTATTCCTATCCCTGTCCTAATCTCACCCCGGAAAAAACCATCTCTATCGCCCGCAAGTTCAAGACCCAGAAACACATTGACATTATGATCATCGACTATGTGGGACGCATGGAAAAGCAGGATCCCAAACTACAGGAATGGCAGATTCTTGAACAAATTGTTAAAACCCAGAAGATGTTGGCCCAAAACCTGAAAATCGTGGTGATGTGTCTGGTGCAATTGAACCCGGACGGAACATTACAGGGGGCCAAACGCATGAAAAACGAATGTGACCTGATGTTAAAACTGACCCCCATCAGCAAGGAAGAAATGGAAGAGAGTGACGAACTGAAAAAGTATGACATGATGCCCAATTATGCAATTTATATTGATAAAAACCGGGATGGACAAAGCGGAATCAGAATTCCCATTTATTTTGATTTGAAACGACAGACCATGATGGATGTAAAAAGGGTATCAATTTAGTGAACGGCATGGATAAAAACCAGAAAAAAGTATATGATGCCACCTTGGCCATGATCTCGCGATTGCATTTTCAGCAAGCTTTATTAAGTCAGGAAGAGATGTATTTCCTGCTTTCCTTGCTGGATAAAATTGCACACGGCGAGATGCCGCATGAATTGGCAATCTGCCTGCAGCAATGGCAGGAAGGCAACTGGAGTGATGATATCAACGCGATCATTAAGGCCAGTCTGCTGCCTCTGGATTTCAACGATCCGGCGGCGGTCAAACATACCTGCGGACTGATTGCTGACCTATTTAATGATCAGTATGATGGTGAGAATGACTAATTAATCAGGAGGACAAACAATTGAACGGTTCATGGATTTATGAAAAACACACAGAAAACTATCAGGTTGGATGGAAGATCGACCACATTCTTCATCAAGAAAAATCAGAGTTTCAAGAGATCACGGTAGCCGATTCAGAACAATGGGGGAGAATGTTGTTGTTGGACGGAGTGGTACAGACAACGGAAAAGGATGAGTTCATGTACCATGAAATGATTACCCAGGTTGCCCTGCATGCCCATCCGCAGGTTAAAAAAGTCCTTGTAATCGGAGGCGGCGACGGTGGTACATTGACGCAAATTATCAAACATCCAACGGTAGAGCACATCGATTTGGTTGAAATCGATCGTGCAGTGATTGCCACCTGCAAGGAATATTTCCCTTGTTTTCAGGCTGGTTTTTCTGATCCACGGACCCATATCATTATCCGGGATGGAATTGACTATCTCAAAAAGACGGACCAGAAATATGATTTGGTCATCGTCGATTCGTCTGATCCTACTGGTCCAGCCGTGGGCTTGTTCACGGAAGCGTTCTATCAGACGATTTACCAAGCCTTGGAAAGAGACGGTTTAATGGTAACCCAGTCCGAATCGCCGCTGTTTTACGAAGACATCTTTAGGGAGATTTACCGGAACATTACTTTGGTTTTTGGTCAGGCATATATCTACCATAGTACAGTTCCCACCTATATCAGCGGTCCATGGACCTTTACTGTGGGTTCCAAAAAGTACGATCCCCGCAGCAGCAGATTTAATAAACCGAACGCCAATGATCTGAAATACTACAGCTGCGCTATTCATCAAGCTGCATTTGTTCTGCCGCCGTACATAGAAAAGCTGCTATCAGATACCGGCGAACCGATCTTTGCATCAGGAGTGAAATGATTATGCAGGATTTTGTGAAAAGAAAAGCCCGGCAGGAAATCTTTCAGCTTAAACCATATATCCCAGGGAAACCGATTGAAGAGGTAAAAAGAGAACTGGGCATTGACAACATCATCAAAATGGCTTCCAATGAAAACCCTTTAGGCCCCTCACCGCTGGCGATGCAAGCCATAACAAAGGCATTGCCAGACATCTACCTCTATCCGGATGGCAATTGTTATGAATTAAAACGGGGTTTGGCTGCTTTTTATCAAATCCCTGCCAACCAAATCATTATCGGCAACGGCTCTGATGAATTATTGAAGCTTATTGCGGAAGCTTTTATCTGCAAGGATGATGAAGTCATCTTCGCCCAGCCTACGTTTTCGGAATATGAATTTGTATCATTGATTATGGGGGCACAGTGCATCAAAATACCACTTCAAGATTACACCCTGGACCTGCAAGGCGTTTTGCGAGCGGTCACCCCGAAAACCAAAATGATATTTATCTGCAACCCCAACAATCCTTCCGGCACAATGCTTGGTGAGCAGGCAACCCGTCAGTTTATGGAGCAGGTACCGGACGATATAATCATTGTGTTTGATGAAGCCTATGTTGAGTATGTTGAAAGTCCAGATTTCCCTGACAGTCTTGCCTATGTGCACCAGGGCCGCAATGTTATCGTCAGTCGGACATATTCCAAAATATATGGACTGGCTTCTCTGCGGGTTGGCTATGCCATGACTACGGCATCGATTGCCCAGGCGATCGAAACAGTAATGGAACCGTTCAATGTCAATGGACTGGCCCAGGCAGGAGCTTTGGCTGCCCTGGCTGACAAAGCACATGTAGCCAAAAGCCGTCAGCTCAATAAGGAGGGAAAACAGTATCTATACCGTGAGTTTACACGGATCGGACTGGAATACGTAACGACCCAGGCCAATTTTATCCTGGTGGATTGCGGTTATGATTGCCAGGAAGTTTTCCGGGAACTGCTGCAAAGAGGCATCATTGTACGAACATGTGATCATTTTGGCTATCCGCATGCTATTCGGATTACGGTGGGCCGACCGGAAGACAACCAGCGTCTGATAAACGGTCTGGAACAAGTTTTGAGGAAGTTAAAGCAATGATCTGGGTTGACACCGATTATCGTGATTCTTTAACCCGCCGCTTGCTGGTTGATGCCCTGACCATCTGTCAAGCAGGCGAGACCAAACTTCCGGTGTTTTTGTGTATCGGCTCGGATCGACATTTATTGGATTGTTTCGGCCCGTTGACCGGCACCCTGCTGCAGGAGAGACTGCCCCAACTGAATGTCTACGGTACACTCGACCAGCCATTGCATGCCCGCAATCTGACCCGGGAAATGATCATCATTAAAAACCGTCATCCCCGGCAAAAGTATATTGCCATTGATGCGGCGGTGGGGGAGGAGCATGAGATTGGCCGATTGCAGCTGAGAAACGGACCCATCTATCCGGGCAAGGCAACCGCCAAATCACTGCCGGCGGTTGGAGATTATGCCCTGACCGCCATTTTGGAAAAAAGAGGACATAAAGCTGCTGCCGGGAGGGGTAATTCGCCAGGTTTTGCTGCTGTTTATCATATGGCCAAAATTGTCCAGCAAGCCGTAGCCGACTGGTATGATCTGTATCCGCAGTAGCGATTTTACGTTGCTACTTGTTGGTGGTTTATGTTATTATCTTTGTAAATTCAGCAGTTTCTCCTCTCATTCCGGTGTGAAAGAGAGGATTTTTATTGTACGAATGGAGACGAGGAGGATGAATATGAAAGAATTGATGATAGGCAATGCGGCCATTGCCCGTGGCGCCTATGAAGCAGGAGCAACGGTTGCCACAGCTTATCCGGGTACCCCCAGTACGGAGATTGTGAGCAGTTTTGCTGAATTTCCGGATGTATATGCGGAATGGGCACCCAATGAAAAAGTAGCATTGGAAGTCGGCGCAGGAGCCTCGATAGCCGGAGCTCGAACTTTGGTCGCCATGAAACATGTCGGCATCAACGTTGCTGCCGACCCACTTTATTCATTCTCCTATACCGGTGTCAACGGCGGTCTGGTAATCGTTTCGGCGGATGATCCGGGGCTGCATTCTTCCCAGAACGAGCAGGACAACCGCGGTTACGGCAGATTTGCCAAAATGCCGGTGATTGAACCATCCGACAGCCAGGAAGCACTCGACTTTACCAAACTGGCCTTTGAAATCAGCGAGCAATTTGACAC
>DAOTHZ010000049.1:0-3689 GCA_035447945.1 Syntrophomonas sp. | reverse complement strand
ACCAGCGGCGTACCTTATCAATATGTGAAAGAAGCGTTTCCGCAGGCTTCCGTTTTGAAACTGGGTCTGGTCAACCCGCTGCCCCAGGAACTCATTAAGTCATTTGCCAGTCAGGTTGACAAACTGGTGGTCGTGGAAGAACTCGAACCAGTGATCGAAGAACAGGTGAAATCCTGGGGAATTGAGGTGAGTGGCAAAGAGCAGCTGACTTTGCTGGGCGAATACAGTGCCGAATATCTGCAGCAGCAGCTGGGCGGCGTTCCCATGCCGGAAGGGTTTAATCTGGACAAGCAAGTGCCCGCGCGTCCGCCGCTGCTCTGTGCCGGATGTCCGCACCGCGGCGTATTTCATGTACTGCATAAAATGCGATTGGTGGTGGCCGGCGACATTGGGTGCTATACGCTGGGAGCGATTGCCCCGCTGGAAGGCATGGATACCTGCATCTGCATGGGCGCCAGCATTGGCACCGCGATGGGAATGGAAAAAGCCCGCGGGCCGGAATTCGCTGCCAAAACCGTAGCCGTGATCGGCGACTCAACCTTTGTGCATTCCGGTATTACCGGACTTATCGATGTGGTATACAACGGCGGTACTTCCACCGTTTTAATCCTGGACAATGATACCACCGCCATGACCGGGCATCAGGATCATCCCGCTACCGGGGTGACGATTACCAAACAGCCCACCAATAAACTGGATATTGAAGCACTGGTAAAGGCCATCGGTGTTAAAAACCTGCGCGTGGTTGATCCCCTTAAAATCGACGAACTGGAACTAGCCTTGAAAGAAGAACTGGCCCGACGGGAACCTTCGGTGATTATTTGCAAGCGACCCTGTGTATTGTTACCCGGAACCCCCAAACCAGATCACAAAATTTACGTTGATGCCGAACTTTGCACTGGCTGCAAATCATGTATACGGGTTGGCTGCACCGGGGTGACCTTCCTGGATGAGGAAAAAGTCGCCCAGATTAATGACGGGTGTATTGCCTGTGGGCTGTGCGAACAAGTATGTAAATTCGATGCGATCAAGTGGATGGAGGTGTAAGCAGATGCAGGATAAAGTGACAAACATTTTCATTGTTGGCGTAGGCGGACAGGGAACCCTGCTCACCAGTCGCATCATTGCTCAGGTGGCAGTACAGATGGGGTTTGACGTAAAAGTATCCGAAATTCATGGCATGGCGCAACGCGGCGGAAGCGTTGTTTCCCAGGTGCGCTACGGCAAGAAAGTTTATTCTCCTATTATTAAAAAAGGGGATGCCGATATCATCCTGGCTTTTGAAAAGATAGAAGCCGCCCGCTGGCTGGATTATCTAAAACCCGACGGAATGGTCATCATCAACAATGAACGAGTGAATCCGCTGCCGGTGATGAGCGGCAAAGAAAAGTATCCGGATACCATCCATGACAAAATTGCAGGTTTGCTGCCCAAGACTGCCATCATTGATGCAACTGCCATTGCGGCTGACTGTGGCAATGTCAAGGCTGCCAATGTCGTACTGGTAGGCATGCTGACTGCAGCCATCGGTATTCCGGCAGAAGAAGTGGAAAAAGCCATCAGCGCCATCGTTCCCGCCAAAGCTTTACAGGTCAACCTCAGCGCTTTCCGGAAAGGCTTGGCTGCAGGAGCATAACCGCCAGGCAACTTTGGCATGATAATCAATAAAAGAATATAGAAGGAGGCAGGGGCAATGAGCAACGAAATTAAAATTTTGGGATTGAGCGGAAGTCTGCGTAAACAATCATACAACACAGCCGCTTTACGGGCTGCCAAGGAATTGCTGCCGTCTGGGGCCGCGCTGGAAATCGCTGATCTGTCAATGATTCCGTTTTTTAATGAGGATGTGGAAGCAGAAGGAATGCCCGCTGCGGTGGCTGACTTGAGACAAAAAATAGCGGCAGCAGATGCTCTTTTGCTGGCGACCCCGGAGTATAACTATTCCATTCCTCCAGTCTTAAAAAATGCGCTCGATTGGGCTTCGAGAGGCAATGATAATCCGTTAAACGGCAAGTTGGCAGCAATCATGAGTGCATCCCCCGGTATGTTTGGCGGAGCCCGTGCCCAATACCATCTGCGCCAGGTCTGTGTGGTGCTGAATCTTCAGCTTTTTAATAAACCGGAAGTATTTATCATGAAAGCCCATGAAAAATTTGATGCCGAAGGCAAGCTGACCGACGAGTATACCCGCAACGCAATAGCGCGACTGTTGCAGGCGCTTGTCGACCAAGTCAAACAGTAGATTGCATATCCAGTCAGGAGGTCAGTCAATGCAGTGTTTGGTGGAGGGGATCAGCCATGCCGGTGAAGGCGTTGCCAGAATTGCCGGCAAGGCAACCTTTATCCCTTATGCAATTCCTGGTGAAACCGTTGCCGTAACAATCATTGAAGAAAAGAAAAGCTATCAGCGTGCCCTTTTGCAGCAAGTAATTCACCCTTCGCAGGATCGCTGCCAACCAAACTGCCGCCATTATTTTACTTGTGGCGGCTGTTCTTTTCAGCACGTCGATTATCCGCGCCAATTAACTTTGAAAAGACAAATCGTGGAGGAAACCCTGCGGCGCGTAGGCGGAATTGAAATTCCCGTCAGTCCTGTCATTGGCATGGAAACCCCTTGGCATTACCGCAACAAAGTGGAGTGGCATCTTAGTTCGCAATCTGGCAGAGAAATGTTCGGATACTTTATGAACCAAAGCCATGAAATGGTCGATATCGAGAATTGCCCGCTGATCAGCCAAGCAATGCAGGCGGTCAGCCTTTATATAAAAAACCACCGGAAGATACTGCGCGTGCCGGATAAATGTGAGATTACCGTACGCCAATCCTCACTTGGTCAAATAATGATCATATTTTCCGGCAATCAGACCAGCCAAATTGACTTTGCCCTTCTAGCAGATCATTGTAAAGAAATATCTTTTTACAGTATTGATCAAAACATCACCCGCCTGCATTATGGGGAAACAAGGCTCGAAGAAAAACTTGGAGAATTCAAGTTTGAGATATCCCCGCTGGCCTTCTTTCAAGTCAATCATCAGCAAAATGAAAAAATGTTGGCTGTTATAAAAGATTATGCCCGCTTGCAGCGCAGTGATTCGCTACTTGACGCCTATTGCGGCACAGGCAGTATTGCGCTGTCCCTGGCTCGGGAAGTAAAGAGGGTAGTGGGCGTGGAAAATTTCAAGGCAGCCATCAAGGATGCCAAGCGCAATGCTTTTCTCAATAACATCACCAACACCCAGTTTATCAAAGGAGCCTGTGAAGAGATTGTCCCGGCTTTAACAGATGATTTCGATGTCATCATCCTCGATCCGCCCCGCAGCGGCTGCAAAAAAGAATTAATCCAGGAAGTAATAAATAAATCCCCCCGAAGCCTCATCTATGTTTCCTGCAACCCTGCCACCCTGGCCCGGGATCTGGCTTTATTTGAAGATTCCGTATATCAAGTCAAAGAGATTCAGCCCATCGATATGTTTCCGCAGACGAGCCACGTTGAGACGGTAGTATTGATGTCAAAGGTAGATAAGTAAGGGTGTAGAAAAGACTTGAAATAAAGGCTTTCCGGGGTTAGAGCGCAATAATCCGATGAATAGAAATCGTGAAAATATCGGCTAAAGGAAACAAGTCCAAAGCATGGTTTTGAACGTGACAGAGCGATTTAGATAACATGGGTTTGCGTGTGGTCGATTTAG
>DAOTHZ010000048.1:0-16422 GCA_035447945.1 Syntrophomonas sp. | reverse complement strand
ACGGCAGTTAAGCTCTCCTGCGCCGATGGTACTGCAGATTCTGTGGGAGAGTAGGACGTTGCCAGGAATTATTTTATTCTGACAGATCGTGATATGGATTGACGAAGTGACGATCCATATCCGATGTGATCGATCCCGGATGGAAAACCGGAGTCACTTAAAGACTTTATTGGAAATAACGGGCTACATTTAAAGGAGGAGGCCAGGCACCTTTGGTGCCCGGAGTGGAAAGAATTAAATAGTTCACTTTTAATAGGCCCGCTGCGCGCCTATTTTTTATTTGGGAAGTTGTATCTTTTCATATAGAATATAAAAGAGATATGAACCGGTTAATGTGGGTAAATAAATTGTTGGGGTGTGGAGAGAGTTTATGGCAGCAGGCAACAAAGTACTGTTTATTGTCAACCCTCAATCAGGTGGAGGAAGAACCAGCAAACAATGGAAAAAGGTTGAACGATGGCTGCGTATGAAGAATTATAGTTTTGATGTACAACCAACGGAGAGAGCCATGCATGCCTGCGAAATCGCCGGAGATGCTTTGCGAAAAGGTTATGATCATATTATTGCTGTCGGTGGTGACGGTACGATCAACGAGGTGGTGAATGGTTTTTTTTTGAATCATGAGGATATAAGAGAAAGAGCATTTTTATCCGTTCTTCCTATGGGTACCGGCAGTGATTTTGCGAGGGTATTACCGGTTTCGGCGAGTGCTGATTATGTGGAAAAACTCCTAACCGACTGTCAGGAGATGGCTTGTGATATTATTAAAACTGAATATTTGGGCTGGAATGGCAGCCCCCAAACACGCTATTTTATTAACGTAGCTGATGTGGGGGTAGGCTGTGAGACTTGTATCAGACTTAACAAAAAGAGCAAGGTTATGGGTGGATTTTTATCTTTTTTGCTGACATTTTTAGGGGTGCTCTTCTCGTTTAAAAGCCCGGAATTTACAGTTGAGGTGGATGGAGAATTATTTTATTCCGGCAAATCAAGTCTGTTGGCGATCAACAACGGCAAGTATTTTGGCGGAGGGGTGATGATTGCTCCCCAGGCTTCGCTGGATGACGGGTTAATGGATATCATGCTTTTAAAAGATGCCAACACATTCGATTTTTTGACCGCTTTGCCGAGTGCGTATAAAGGGAAACACCTTGACCATCCCAAGATCAAACTAACCCAGGGAAGACAGGTGAAACTGTCTTCTGCGGTACATATTGGTCTGGAAATGGATGGTGAAACCCCGGGAACGGGAGATGCCATGATTAGAATTGTACCTGCTGGGATAAAGCTATTTGTCTGAGGCAGGGATACAGGCTACAAGGCAGGGACAATTTTCAAACAAGGAAGTAATCTATGCAAGACCAAACGCCAATATTTTCAGCGCTTTGTCGCTATAGCAAGGCTGACCATTTGCGCCTGCATATGCCTGGGCATGCAGGGGGGCGGGGCATGAATGAAATGCTGCAGGAAGTTGCAGCGATAGATGTTACCGAGGTAGCAGGCATGGACGACTTTCATCTGCCGCAGGGAATCATTGCTGAATCACAGCGTTTGTTGGCGCGAGCAGTTGGTGCCGGGGAAAGCTTTTATCTGGTCAATGGAGCCAGCAGTGGCATCCATGCGTTGTTGATGAGCATGACCGCAGACGGAGATTCCGTTCTGTTGCCGCGCAACTGCCATCGTAGTTTCTACGGTGGAATGGTGCTGTCAGGAGCAATGCCAAGCTATATTCCCGGTCGGATAGACGATGAAATGGGACTGGAACTGGCGGTAAAAGCGGCAGAAGTGGAACAATGCCTGGCAGCCAATCCAGAGGTGAAGGCGGTATTTATTACCAGTCCCAGCTATTTTGGGACTTGTTCTGATGTTACCGCGATTACTGAGCTGGCAGAACGATATGATCTGGCTGTTCTGGTGGATGAGGCGCATGGCGCGCATTTTCCTTTTCATGAGGATTATCCTGCTTCCGCGCTGGCACAAGGCGCAACTGCAGCTGTAAACGGCTTGCACAAGACCTGGCCGGTCTTGAATCAGGGCGGCAGTCTGCATGTTAAAAAAGGTTTTCCCGAACCGGCACGATTGCACCAGGCAGTCAGCTTGCTTACAACGACGAGTCCGTCCTACCCTTTGCTGGCTTCCATGGAACTGGCTAGATTGTTCATGGAGCAAGAGGGCCATAAAAAATTAGAGCAGGCCAGACGATGGTCTGTGGAGTATAGAAAGAAAATCAATCAAATCAAAGGTCTGCATTGCCATGCCGATGAATTAAAAGCAAGAACAGCAATAAGCGGGATCGATCCTTTGAAAATAGTGATTTCGTTGCCCGGGTTGACGCTCAACGGCTATCAGTTGTCAGCCATTTTAAGGGAACAATATCATATTCAATTGGAGATGGAAACAGAGCTGGTGATTTTAGCAATGTTTTCCCCTTTCCATGAGGTTGAAGACTGGGAACGTTTTTATCTGGCCTTGCAGGAGATTGCTGCCGGTTATGCCGGCAAGAAAAACAGACCCCGGCAGGTAGAAGCACCACCTGCCCCCCAAGTCGTTTTAAGCCCGAGAAGGGCCTATCAATCTGCTAAAATAAATGTTGCACTGGCTGCAAGCCGCAATATGATTTCCGGGGAAATGGTGGCGGGATATCCACCCGGAATTCCGTGCCTGCTTCCAGGCGAACGAATTTCGGAAGAGATTTTGGACTATTTGTTTTATTTAAAGAGATCTGGAGCGCGCATCCAAGGACCCAGTGATGCGAAACTTGATCATATTATGGTGATAGAATAAGACATGAATTGCTCGAGGCGGTGAGGAATTGAAAACAAACGGAAAGTTTATTAGTCTGGAAGGGATCGATGGTTGTGGGAAAACCACGCTGCGCGATCAGTTGTCGGATTACCTGCAGGGAAAATACGAAATTCTTATGCTGCGGGAACCGGGAGGAACAGAAGTATCGGAAAAAATCAGAGAGATGTTGCTGGACGTTCGCAACGTAGGGATTAGGCCCCACACAGAAGCTTTCCTGTATGCGGCGTCCCGCAGTCAACTGGTGGAAGAGGTAATCCTGCCTGCCTTGCAGGAAGGTAAAGTCGTCATCGCCGATCGTTTTATGGATTCGACCATCGCCTACCAAGGCTACGGCCGAGGGATTGATATAGAGTTTCTCAAAGTGCTGAATCTTTTATGCACGGGTGGTGTGAAACCGGAGTTGACCCTTTTGCTGGATATCGAACCCGAGGAAGGTCAAAGGAGAAGAGACCAACAAGCTCCCGATCGTTTGGAAAATGAGGGTGTGGAGTTCCAACGTCGGGTCAGAGAAGGGTACCTTGAGATGCAAAAAAACGAACCTGAGCGGATTAAACTGATCAATGGAGGAACTGGTATCATTGAAGTGCGGGAACAAGCTTTACAGTATTTGTCTGTGTTATTATAGTAACAGGGAAGAAAAATCTGCAGCAGACGCAAAGGGAAAAATCGCTGCTGAGGTGTGAAATGGGTTATTTTGACAAGATCATCGGACAGGAACGGGCAATATTACCGTTGCAGAGATCGCTTGCCAGCGAGCATATAAGTCATGCTTATCTTTTTTTGGGTCCGACCGGAGCAGGCAAATACACGACAGCCCTGGAAATGGCCCGAGCCTTGATCCTGGGCAGTGATCCGCAAGGTGAAGCGTATTGGCGCGAAGAAGTACATCCTGATTTTCGAATCATTGAAAAAGCAGAAAAAAAGAGCATGATCGGGATTGAGCAAATCACCAATGACATTGAGCCTTGGTTGGCTTTAAAACCCTATCGGGCCAAGCGTCGGGTGGTTATCATCAAGGATGCGCAGCTGTTGTCGCTGCCAGCTGCCAACGCGCTGCTCAAAACGCTGGAAGAACCACCCGATTACGCGGTTATTATTTTAGTAGCGGATGAGAATAATCTATTGGAAACAATCATTTCCCGTTGTCAGGTGATCAAATTCGAACCGTTGCGGGAAGAAGCGCTAACCGCCTATCTGGAGGGTCAGGGCATGGAGTCTTCCAAAGCAGTTCATTTGGCCAGATTGGCGCAGGGCAGCATTACGACAGCTTTGTTGTTTGCCGAGGAACAATGGCATGAGATCTGGGGATCGGCTCAAGACGTGCTGGAATCATTGGCTGGCGGGAATCCCTTGGAGGTTTTTTTGGCGGCGGAAAAAATCGAAAAACAGCCGCTGATTATGGTATCTTTACTGGAGACGATTCTGCGAGATGTTTGTGTATATCAACAAACCGGCAATTCTAAACAATTACTGATGGAACACAATCTGCCGTTTTGTCAGAAATGCAAGCATTTACATCCCGAGCAGGTTGGGCAGGCGCTGGGCAGGATCAGCAGCCTGAAGAAAATGTATCGTCGCTCAGTTAACCCAGTTTTGCTGAATATTAACATTCTCTATGAATTACAGACTGCGTTAAGATAGGAAGACAAGATGGTTTGGAGTCAGGTGAATATAAATATGGTTAGGAGGGATAACCGTGGCGTTGGTTGTCGGAGTGAGATTTAAGCCGGCCGGCAAGATATATTATTTTGACAGTGGAGATTTTGAATTGGGAAAAGGGGATGCAGTCATCGTGGAAACGGTGAGGGGGATTGAATATGGAGAAGTTGCCCTCGGCAAACGAGAAGTTGAGGATGATCAGCTGGTGCTGCCCCTCAAAAAAGTAATCCGTGTCGCCAATGAAGAAGATAAAAGCGTTTATACGAGCAACAAACAAAAAGAAAAGGAAGCCCTGGAATTGTGCAAGGAAAAGGTGCGTTTGCATAATCTGCCCATGCGTTTGATTGATGTCGAATATACTTTTGATATGGGCAAGATTATCTTTTATTTTACGGCCGAAAGCCGGGTGGATTTTCGGGAATTGGTCAAGGATTTGGCATCCATTTTCAAGACCCGAATTGAATTAAGACAGATTGGGGTAAGAGATGAGGCCAAGATGCTGGGGGGAATCGGTACCTGCGGAAGAGTTCTTTGCTGTAACAATTTCCTGGGTGATTTTGAGCCGGTTTCCATACGCATGGCCAAGGAACAAAACCTTTCTTTGAATCCGACAAAGATTTCGGGGATCTGCGGACGCCTGATGTGTTGTTTGAAATATGAATCTGAACTATACGAAGGCAAGGGAGATAAGAATGGACGAAACAGCCAAAAATGTGCTGGAGTTGAAGACCATCATTCGTGAAATGGTACTTGAAGTGGGAGAGCTAAAGGAAAGAATTACCCGCTTGGAAAGCGCTCTACAGGAACAGGCAGAGCCGGAGTCGGTTAATATCAGGAAGCCTGACAGGGAAATCATCGAGTTGCAGGGGGAAGGTTACGAGCGACTGGGCATGCTCTACAAGGATGGATATCATGTTTGCCCGTCCAATTTTGGCGACAGTCGGCAGGAAGAGTGCCTCTTCTGTCTGGCTTTTATTAACAAGGAGTGAGCGTTTGCTGAATGATGAAATACACCCTGATGAAAGCCTGGATGATCTGATTCTTGGCAAGATGAAGGTTATTCAAGCCAGAGAAGGGTATCGCTTTTCTCTGGACGCCGTTCTCTTGGCGCATTTTCCTGCTGATACCGGAGTCAGGCAGGTAATCGAACTGGGCTCAGGCAGTGGTGTGGTATCGTTACTGATGGCCTGGAGAGCACCCCGGGCACATATCACAGCCTTTGAGGTTCAACCCGCCATGGTTGAGAGATCGCGTCGCAGTGTCCTTCTTAACGGTCTGCAAGAACGAATTGATATCATGGAAGCCGACATCAGAGAAACAGAAGAAATATTGCCGGGAGGGAACGCTGAACTGGTTTTGAGCAACCCTCCTTTTTGGAGACAAGGAGAGGGAAAAGTCAGTCGTGGTGCCGAAGAGGCGGTAGCCCGCCATGAAATCATGATGGGATTGCCGCAACTGGTGGAAAAAGGGGCCTATCTTCTGGCGCCGGGCGGAAAAATGGATATCATTCACCGGGCTGAGCGCTTGGATGAGGCCATGGAATTGTTTCGTCTGTATAAAGTACCCATCAGGAGATTGCGGTTTATTCACTCCTTCAGTGACCGCACAGCACGGTTGGTTTTAATCGAAGGAGTCAAGTATTCCTCCGGTCCGGTGACGATTATGCCGCCATTGATCATTTACGAACAAACCGGGGTTTATAGTCAGGAATTGCGAAGTATATACGGCAAATAGATGCCAGGGAAAGAGAAAATGACAGAAGTTATACAAGGAGAAAAAAGGATGCAAGCAGGCACGCTATATGTATGCGGGACGCCAATCGGCAACCTGGAAGACGTCAGTATCCGTCTGCTAAAAACCCTGCGCAGGGTTGACCTGATTGCCTGCGAGGATACCCGCAATACGATAAAACTCTTGAATCACTATAAGATTAAAAAGCCATTGACCAGCTATCATCAATACAGTGGCAATGAACGGGAGAATCATCTGCTGGCGAAACTGTTAAGCGGCAAGAGTATTGCACTGGTAACTGATGCCGGCATGCCGGGTATATCAGATCCCGGTCCCGAACTGGTCAAAAAGGCTATTGCTGCAGACATAAAAATGGAAGTGATTCCAGGTCCGTCTGCCCTTACCGCCGCGTTGGCGATTTCTGGACTGGACAGCAGCAGCTTTATCTTTTACGGATTCCTTCCCCGTCAACGCAGCCAAAGGCGTAATTTGCTCATGGAATTGACCAACGAAACCCGGACAGCCATTTTCTATGAAGCGCCGCACCGTTTATTGTCCTGTCTGGAAGATATGCAGGAGGTCTTGGGCCAAGACCAGCCTTTAATGATTGGTCGGGAACTGACCAAAAAGTATCAGGAAATGCAGCGGGGTACGATAGGGGGGTTGCTTGCGTACTATCAAAAGCAAGCTCCCCGCGGTGAAATCTGCCTGCTCCTGCCGGGCAGACAAAAGGCTGATGGTTCCCCTTCCCTCGAGCAAATTGCTGAAGAAACCAGACAATTGATCAAAAAAGGCTTGGACAAAAAAGAAGCCTTCAAAATGAAGGCTCGTGAATACCAGATAAAAAAATCGGATTTATATAATTACTTTTTAGATTATCCGGAATGAAATGAGGAGATTAACCAATTTGCTTGACTAATTCTGTCAGGCAGGCTTTGCAGAGATTTTTGCCTTTGTAATTTACAACATCTTCAGCATTGCCGCAGAATATACAAGCCGGTTCATATTTCTTGAGGATGATTTTATCACTGTCAACGTAAATTTCGAGAGCATCTTTTTCTTCTATGCCCATGGTGCGTCTCAATTCAATAGGGATAACAATACGACCTAATTCATCAACTTTTCTAACCACACCGGTTGATTTCATCATATTCGCAGACCTCCAATCTTTGTTAAAATGAATAGTACATCTTTCGACCTGTCCTGAACTAGAGTATACCAGCGCTGGTAGAAATAGTCAAGGGTTAAACTACAAAAACAATCAAAATTTTAACTTATGAAACATTAAATTACTTATTGCGCATAGTAACGAACTTATTATAATACCAAGACCGACAAAAGTGCAAGAAAATTGAAATCAAGCATGAAAGTAAAAGCAGTAATCCGACAAAATCCTCTTTCAAGATAATCTAATCAAGAATAGCAACGTTAATTTGTGGTAAAATATACGAATAAACTTTGAGATTTTGCTCTGTTGTGGGTTAGAACTGCTCCAGAGCAGGAAGTGTAATGGAGGGACAGGAGTGTCGAACAAGAATACGTATTACATCACGACCCCAATCTATTATCCCAGTGACAATCTGCATATCGGTCATGCCTATACCACCGTAGCGGCAGACTGCATGGCTCGTTTCAAAAGAATGCAGGGAAGGGATGTCTTTTATCTGACCGGAACCGATGAACACGGACAGAAGATCGAACGGGCGGCACGCGAAAAGGGCAAAGAACCGATTGAACATGTAGATGAAATCGTTGCTAATATCCGCAAGTTATGGGACTTGTTGATGATATCCAATACTGATTTTATTCGTACCACAGAAGAACGTCACGAGAAAGTGGTGCAAAAGATTTTCCGGAAAGTTTACGAACAAGGCGACATCTTTATGTCCGAATATCAAGGATGGTATTGCAGCCCTTGTGAAACCTATTTTACAGAACGCCAATTGGTCGAGGGGAAATGTCCGGATTGCGGTCGGGAAGTGGAACTCCTCAAAGAAGAGAGTTATTTCTTTAACATGGCCAAATACGCACCGCGGTTGCTTGAACATATTGATACCCATCCCGATTTTATTCAGCCGGAATCACGGCGCAATGAGGTCGTCAGTTTTATCAAAGGCGGTCTGGAGGATCTCTGCGTTTCCCGGACCAGTTTCAGCTGGGGCGTACCGGTTCCTTTTAACCGCAAGCATGTGGTGTATGTCTGGTTTGATGCCCTGATCAATTATTTGACCGGCATCGGTTATTTGGAGGACGAGGACCAGTTTCAGAAGTATTGGCCAGCTGACGTTCATCTTATGGCCAAGGATATCATCAGATTTCATGCCATCATCTGGCCGATCATGCTGATGGCGCTGGATTTGCCCCTGCCCAAAAAGGTCGTGGCCCACGGCTGGATCATGTTGGAAGGCGGTAAAATGTCAAAATCCAAGGGAAATGTGGTTGACCCCGCCATTTTGGTAAGCAAATACGGTATCGATGCGGTCCGTTATTATCTGCTCAAAGAATTGTCTTTTGGTCAGGACGGGCTTTATTCAGAAGAGATCATGGTTACGCGGATCAATTCCGATTTGGCCAATGATTTGGGGAATCTTATCAGCCGCACCATCGCCATGATCATCAAGTATTTTGACGGTGTGATCCCGTCAGTTGATGAAAAGGATGCGCTTGATGAAGAGCTGAGGCAAATGGCTCTTACTGCGTATAAAGAAGCAACCGATAAATTGGATAAACTCGATTTCTCTGCTTATCTTAATGCCGTTTCCAGGCTGGTTTCCCGAGCCAACAAATATATAGACGAAACCGAACCCTGGAAACTGGCCAAAGCAGAAACAGGGAAAAAACGCCTGGCAACCGTCATGTATCATCTGGTCGAAGCGATTCGGATTGCGGTAGTATTGACGGCACCGGCCATGCCAACCTTGATGGAGAGAGCCAATCTCCAGCTCAATATTTTTGATCTCGAAAAGACCTTGCTGTGGGAAGACGGCGGGATTTGGGGAATGACCCCGGCGGGCGCCAAAGTAAGCCGTGGCGAAGCTTTGTTCCCGCGGATCGACATGAAAACATTGGAGGAAGACTACGTGGATGAAAAAGAAGCTGCCAGTCAACCGGTAACAGACGAAAAAACTGCGCCGGTTGCTGAACCTCAAGAAGAGAAAACCTACATAACCATTGAGGAATTTGCCAAGATGGACTTGCGTGTAGCCGAAGTCATCGGCTGTGAAAAGATGGAGAAAGCCGATAAACTGCTCATCCTCAGACTTAAGGTGGGTGAAGAGGAACGCACGGTTGTGTCAGGTATTGCACAGCATTATACACCGGAAGACCTAATCGGCAAAAAAGTCGTGGTGGTTGCCAATTTGAAACCCAGCAAACTAAGAGGTGTTATGTCCGAGGGCATGATCCTGGCTGCTTCCGATGAGGGCCATCACAACCTGGAAGTATTGACACTGCAGTCCGAGTTGCCTTCTGGCAACCGGATCAAATAAATCGGCAGGGAGAAAACCATGTTAATCGATACACATGCCCATTTACAGGACGAAGATCTGAAAAAGGAGTTAGATCAGGTTTTAAACCGGGCCCAGGCCGCCGGAGTAGAAAAAATAATCTGTATTGGCTATGACCTGGCCTCTTCTCAGGAAGCCTTGTTGCTGGCCCGCAAATATCGTCAGGTGCATGCAGTGGTGGGAATTCATCCGCATGATGCGCAACACCTGAATCAGGATGTGCTAAACAAGCTTTATGATATGGCCAGAGATCAGCGCGTGGTTGCTATCGGCGAAATCGGACTGGATTTCTATCGCGATCTGTCGCCCCGTGATACCCAGCGGCAAGCCTTCCGCGAGCAAATCAAAATGGCTCAGGAAATTGGCAAGCCTATCGTCATCCATGACCGGGATGCCCATCAGGAGGTTTTGGAGATCATCAAGGCAGAAAAAGCCGGCAAAAACCAGGGCATCATGCACTGTTATTCTGGCGGATTGCCGCTGGCTTCGGAACTGATTAAACTGGGATTTTATATTTCTTTTGCCGGGCCCCTGACCTTCAAGAATGCTCGTAAAGCTCATGAAGTGGCGGCGAAGATTCCCATGGACCGGATTCTGGTCGAAACGGATTGTCCGTATCTGTCTCCGGAGCCATTCAGAGGCAAATTAAACGAACCCGCCAATGTCAAATATGTAGCCGCAAAACTGGCTGAATTGAAAAATAAAAGCGTTGACGAGACAGCGTATTTAACCGGTTTGAATGCCAGAAAAGTATATCGGATCAAGGATTAGTGAAGGGGTGAGGAGGTCGTCGTCTTTAATGTCCGAACCCCGCTATTTTCCATCCGGTCTGAGGGGATTCAAAAACCATACTGCAATCCCAAAGCTGCTGACCGTTGCCGATCGTCAATGCTTGATGGTATTGGAGATCCACGGTTACGCGAAAGATTTTGGTATTCTTATCAGAGCTATCCATTGGTTCAATATGCAATAGATTGGCTGATTCCAGATTGGTAAAACTTGATTTCGCTTCGATACCAGCATCCGTTAGAGGCAGAGAAATGTTCTCGTTGTACAATTGCTCGTTCAGCATGTTGGAGGTCAGATTTTCCAGGAGAGTTTTTTTCGAGATACAATAGGCAGCAGCTATGGTATTCTTTTGGTCAAGCGCTATGAAATATTCCTCAATCATCTCTTCCGGCTCTAACTTGGATAGCCTTTCCTCAATGCGGTCTGCTTTAATCATGCGGGCAAGCCACTGGTCAAGTGTTTGACCGGTGGCTTTTTCAAAGCGGTTGGCTTTTAAACTACAGGCATTGAAAGCGCTGTGTCGACCGGCGCTGATAAACGCGCCGATGATTTTATTACCTTTTTTTATCACTATACCGCGACAATTCTGTATGGGATAAAATTCTTGCGGCATGCTTTCGTGAATTCTGTAAATATCAACATTGATGTTGGGAGAATTGGAATAGCTGCTCATATCAAGGCCAATCTCCTTGGAAAGTTCATTGTTATAAGCGAAATAGTATGCGTTGGGCTGAAACTCCTTCAAAACACGAATATCGTTCAACTTGTCTGGGCGCGTATTGATCTTGTAATCAAGCGTCCATCCATAGGCCTGAAACAGCTTCACCGCCGCAGTGTCATCTATATGGGCAATGATCTTGGTGTTCTCCAGCAAAGCATCAATATAACGGGCAAAATCTGTCCCGGTTGCATAAAGGCCGCCGTCCTTGACCAGATAGGCTTTGTCATACAGCGTATCGTAATACAACCCACAGCTGTATCCGCCGATGACATTAGACAATTCGATTAAATACTGATTTGTATGATTGTTGTTCATGTCATTTGCTTGTACAGCCGTTTGACTGTTTGTGAGCGTTGCATCAATATAAGCTACTATTTCTAAATCGGTGGAAGTAAATCGGTCGGTTGATTTAAATCCCTTCATATCAGTGAGAAATTCAATTTTAACGGTTTCATAACGAGTCGTGAACCCTCCTTCCGGGGCAACGGAAGGAGGGTTTGATTTTATGTCTTGCTGTTGAACCGTATCCTCTCGCGGGGGGGTGGTAAAAAAAGCTATGCCTACCATGACAACTGCCACCACTGCAAATACGACCACCCAAAAAGATGATTTCCGATCGTTCAGCACGATATCTCAATCCTTCCTTGTAATCATCGGTTAATTCATTAATTTCTTCGGCTGTTTGGAAAAACCCTTCCTGGTTTTTCGAACGAATGAAAAACACTGCTTCTATTGATGTGCAGCTTTTTCAGATCAATCCGTGCCTTCAATTATATGGTAGAAAATGTAGACAAGTGAACGGAAAAAATAAATGGTAAAATTTATAATTCTGCAAACTTTTTACCTGTTAAAGAATAAAATAATGAAAAGATGATAAATATATAAAGTAGAAGATAGTTTACACTTGAATAACAATTAAATGGCAGCCAAACCAGTATTAAGGGAGGGAATTTGACTTTTGGCTGTTTATTTGTTATTTTGGGTAAACCAGTATTGCTCTCCTGCGGGAGAATAAAGATCAAGGGAGGTAAAGTATGGATTTAGCCTGGTCAAAGAAAGGCACGATCCTGATTGCCAGCCTGCTGACACTGGGGATTCTAGTGACGAGTATGTTTTTTGCGCTGCAAAAGCCAGTTACCATTGCAGCAGATGGAAAGCTCATTCAGACACGTGTTTTGTTTTCCGGAACAGTAAAAGATGTTTTGCAAAAGAACCATATAGGACTGGGAAAAAATGATTTAGTTCAACCGATACTCGATAGCAAAGTCACCAGACACACCCAAATCGTAGTTACGAGAGCATTTAAAGTCCGGGTCTTGGCGGATGGGACAATAAAGACGATTGAAACCACTCCAGTTACTGCCGAAAAAGCAGTCAGTTTGGCTGGATTTCAATTGGGAGAAAACGATATTATCAAGACCAAAGCAGGAAAACTGGTTAGTACCAATCAGGAAATTGAAGTCATCAGAGTGACAGAACAAATTGTGAATGAAGATCAGACCATTCCCTATAGCAGTGAACAGATTGATGATCCTACGCTGGAACGAGGCTTGACCAAAACAGTCAAGGCAGGCAAGGAAGGGATTGCACGCAATACCATTAAGATAATCTTCTATAATGGTCAGGAAGAAAAAAGGGAAATCATTTCCACCGAAACATTGCAGGAGCCTCAGAATCGGGTTGTTGCGATGGGCAGTATTACATCCGTATCTCGTGGCAGTGAACGTTTGGATTTTCGTGAAGCCAAATACATGCAAGCTTCAGCGTATACGTATACTGGCTTTCGAACGGCCACCGGTCTGAATCCCAGCGTTGGTATGGTAGCGGTTGATCCCAACGTAATTCCCATGGGCAGCCGTCTGTATATAGAAGGCTACGGGTACGCGCGGGCTGCCGATACCGGCGGAGCGATCAAAGGCAACACGGTTGATTTATTCATGGAGAGTTATTCCCAATGTATAAATTGGGGCCGAAGGTCAGTTAAGGTATATGTATTAAACTAACAGCAATACTGCAGCGGAGACGAGGGTCTCCGCTTCTTTTTTTGCCATATATTGCTCTGATTGAATTGTGGGCACCGGTTAAAACTATATCAAGGAACATACAGCCACAAAGCAGCGGGAATAAATCATTGACTTAATCAAGACAAGGAGGCAAGAATAATGAGCCAGGCTAAATTACTGGGGTTTGTTCTCATGGCGTTAATACTGCTGACATCGGGCTGTCAGCAAGCCCAAAAACCCTACTCAACCCCCAATGCGAATCCCAACGCGACTCCGGCACATCCCATCCAGGTCACAGAGTCTGATAAACGGATCATGGCCAATCGTTTTTCTGAACTAGCCAAGACAGTACCCGGGGTAGTCAATGCTACGGTTGTAGTGGCCGGCGCTGATGCTGCTGCAAAAGGGACCAGCACGAATGCCACCAAAGAAATCAGTACCAGCAGTCCGGGCAAAATCGTAGTCATGGTTGGCATAACCCTTAATACTGAGGTCATGGCTTCAGCAACCCAGCAGGCCAGTACTAAAAAAATGGTGAAACAAAAAATTCTGGACAGTGATAAAAGAGTCACGGATGTTTTGGTTACATCTGATGCCAACATGGTGAAAAAAATCAACGATGTAGCAGCCGGGTTAATCGAAGGAAAACCAGTTCTTAGCTATGCCCGCAGTGCAGCTGAACTAGGAAAAATGATGAAAGAACAAGTAAAATAAACCCGCTCTGCGATGACAAGCCAATAAAAGCTTATGGCTGAGCTCGGATAAATCCTTCTGACATGGTTTGTGAGAAGGATTTTTTTAGGTGTAGTATAATAAGCGTTAGACTTTCTTTCCATCAAGCAACAAAGGAGCATATGCAATGGTTGTTTTGGCATCGGCAAAAGGAGTACAGGAGATCATGCAGCGGTTCAATATCCATGCTCGCAAAGGTCTGGGACAAAATTTTCTGGTCGATCAGAATATATTGACCCGCATTGCTGATGCCGCGGAACTTGATAAAAGCCAGTACATCGTAGAGATTGGTCCGGGCCTGGGAGCGCTCAGCAGAGAACTGGCCAGACGCGGACGGGGACTATTAACCATTGATATCGATCAGCGTTTGGAAGCAGTGCTACAGGAAACAATGGCTGGCTTTGACAACGTCAGACTGCTTTTTAATGACATTTTAAAAACAGATATTGAGGCTGAATTGCAAAAGCAATTTGAATTAAACGAAATGGTCACTTACAAGGTCTGCGCCAATATCCCTTACAATATCACCACTCCGATCATATTTAAATTGTTGGAAAGCTGCCCTCATCTGCAGTCAGCGACTTTGATGATGCAAAAAGAAGTCGGCGAACGGATTCTGGCCAAACCGGGCAGTAAAGATTACGGGCGTTTGACGGTTGCTGCAGCTTATCACGCCAAAGTGGAAAAAGTTATCCAGGTATCCCGCAATTGTTTTTATCCGAAACCGGAAGTGGATTCGATTGTATTAAAATTTATTCCCCATTCCAAGAAAATATTGGCGCCGGATGAAGAAATCGTTTTGCAACAAATTTTAAATGGCTTTTTTCAGCAAAGAAGAAAAACCATTTTGAATTTAATCGTAAATATTTTTCAAATCGACAAAAATATCGCCGCTGAAAAACTGCAAATGATTGCTTTGGCCCCTGCTCTGCGGCCCGAAAATTTGGATTTTTACGATTATATCAAGCTGGTCAAAGCATTTTATTAAATTCCCCATTAATCTTGTTGACACGGAGTTCGTTTTTTAATATACTATTTGTTTGCTATTGACTTTGGGGGACTAATGAGGTATGATTTAAAAGATAAATCGGTAAAGAGGGTGGTAATTTGATTAATTCACCCAGGGCGATCGCGGAGATCAAGAAAGACCTGGAATCCTTCGTTGGCAGCAGGATAAGATTAAAGGCGAACCGCGGCAGGAACCGCATCGTTGAGAAGGAAGGGGTACTCGAATCTATTTACCCTAACATATTTGTCGTCAAATTGAATGAGAGAAAAATTGATCGCCGAGTATCTTATAGTTATGCAGATGTGCTTACTGAAACGGTAGAACTTTTCGTATATAGCGCAAAAAACGAAGAGATAAAAATTGCTTCTGCCAATAATTAAATACACCAATTGCAGGCTGCACCAAAGGTGCAGCTTTTTTTTGCCTGACGTTGGTTGGTCTGACAACTGTAAAGCCAGATGGAATAACATAGTATTCCGGTCACAACCATATAAATATGAAAAGCAGAAGTAATAATTGGAGGGTTTGAGCCGCCTGCTTTATATCCTTATCGAGGAGATGATCTTTTGCAGGAGAGAATCAATATTTGGTCATCCGTGGTAGTAGCCCGCTTGCCGGAAAAAAAGATCTGCCAGCATACACGTGAATGCAGAACCGCCGTTGGGTTTCGCAGAATCGAAGAGATGAAGACCAGAATCAGCGCACGTCAGGTTACGTGCAAGGGAAGGGCAGCAGAATTAAAAGTGAATGTGGAAACGTTGTTTGTGATGGAAGATGAACAAGGCAATCTGCTTCCTTTCAGCCGCCGGGACATCATTACCGAAAGTGTTGCGTTAACCGAGTTCCTGCCACAGCTGGAGGCCGGACAGGAACTGGTCTATGTAGCAGAGATAAAAGCGTTCAATGGAGATTCAATCCTGCGGGATCAAAACCTTATCATTACCTATGATATGACTTTTATGCTCCTGGCGTTGCGGGAGCAGATCGTTTCTCTTCAACCAGAGCGAATTGGTCAGGCAAATCTGACCGGATTAAATCCAGCCGACGAGAACCTCTTCAACGCATCGCAAAGGGAGAATATCGATCTGCGTCGGCAAATTAGGATCTATGAGATGAATCTGCTCAGCTTGAAGAAGAGTCTGCAAAAGGCAGAGACCGTAAATGCCGAGTTGCAACGCCAGATTCGCTTGCTGCGGCAAGCAGAGGAAGCTTTCGTTATTCCCCGCAACATGGATGAATCCAAACAGAGAAAAAGCAAAAACGATGAGGGAAAAATCATTTCTTTTTATACAAGGGAGGAACGACGCAAGCAAATGGGTAAAAAAATTAAGGAATTCTTTATCAACAATGCCTGATAAAATTTAAGTCTGAATTTCATTAACTTTCCGCATATCAATCACACCTTCCCCACCTTTTTCATAATATATCGTAGAAATTTGGCCTGACAAATTTCTGTGCAGACCGATA
>DAOTHZ010000047.1:0-16488 GCA_035447945.1 Syntrophomonas sp. | reverse complement strand
GCGGCTGTGATATCGGTTCCCGACCGATGGATCTGCATCTCAAAGGGGCGCAGGCTCTTGGTGCAGATATTGAAATCGAGCACGGCTATATTTATGCTCGTACCAAAGATTCTTTTGGCTCGAGAGTATATCTGGATTTTCCCAGCGTAGGAGCGACCGAGAATATAATGATGATGGCCAGCAAGACCCCCGGACAGACCATTATCGAAAATTCTGCCAAGGAGCCGGAAATCGTTGATTTGGCCAATTTTTTAAACTCCATGGGCGCCAAAATAAGAGGTGCCGGTACAGATATCATCAAGATTGAAGGCGTACCAGTCCTGAAGGCCGTCCATTACGCGATCATTCCCGACCGGATCGAGGCTGGTACTTATATGATCGCGGCTGCCATCACTGGTGGGGAGATCCAGGTGGAAAATATTATTCCCACCCATCTTCATCCCATTATCGCCAAGCTTCAGGAAACCGGAGCGGTAATCAGGGAAACCGAGCAGGGTCTGCTGGTCAAGGCCGGAGAACGAATTCTGCCGGCGGATATAAAGACCATGCCTTATCCCGGATTTCCCACCGACATGCAGTCGCAGATGATTGCGCTGTTGTCATTGGCGGAAGGAACCAGTGTGGTGGTGGAAAACGTATTTGAAAATCGTTTCCAGATTATTGATGAATTTATCCGTATGGGCGCCAAAATCAAACTCGAAGGCCGATCTGCCATCGTGGAAGGCACACCACATTTATACGGGGCCCGGGTCAAAGCCACTGACCTTAGAGCCGGGGCAGCCCTCGTTCTGAGTGGTCTGGCTGCTTCCGGGACAACCATTATTGACGACGCCATCCATATCTTCCGCGGGTATGAAAATATCGAAGAGAAGCTAATGTCACTAGGTGCCAAAATCAAATAAAAAGAGCGACTAAACTGTGTTCATGTCAGGAGGCTGATTCTTTTTCAATAATGTTAAAGAATCAGTCTTTTCTTGCAGGATTATGACAAATCAACGGGAAATATTAAAAAAACTAATAAATATGCTAGCGCAACCAGGAAAGGAAAAAGATTGGCAGTAACAAAAAAATAAGGAGGTCAAGCGGATGAACAAAGAATACGATTACAAGCAAAATACAGTGTTGGATCCTTTCCGTGACGGTGTAAAAAGATACGGTGACCGGGTTATGCTCAGAAAAAGAACAGACAAAGGCTGGGTTGATTTATCCTGGAATCAGGTCAAGGACCAGGTAGATGCGCTGGCATCATACATGATTAATATGGGTTTGCAAAAAGGGGAAATCCTCTCTATTTATTCCCAAAACAGGCCGGAATGGGTTGTGGCAGATTATGCAACCTTCTCCTGTGCCGCCGTTAACGCGTCGATCTATCCGACCAATTCTGCTCCCGAAGCCGCCTATATCCTTGATGATACCAAATCAGTCATTTGCTTTTGCGAAGGTAAGTTTCAGGTTGATAATGTGCTGGCGGAGAAAAAAAACCTCCCTTCACTGAAAAAAATTATTGTATTTGAAGACCTTGATTATAAAGACGATATGGTTATCAAATTCACCGATGCCCTCAAAGAAGGGGAAAAGAATCTCAGGCATGAAGAGATTTCGGCCAGGTCTGCATCCATCAAACCAAGCGATTTAATGACCCTGATCTACTCCTCGGGTACTACCGGACAGCCCAAAGGCGTTATGCTGAGCCATTCCAACCTGATGTTTATCAGCACAACTTTTAAACGAATTGAAATGCTGCAAGAGGGAGACCTGCTGTTATCGCTGCTGCCGCTGTCTCATTCCGTGGAAAGGTCAATGAGCTATTATGGCGTGGTACTGGCTGGCGGAATTATCGCCTATTCGAGGGGAACGGAATTCTTCGCCGAGGATTTGTCTGAGATCAGACCTACGATCGGGGTCTTTGTCCCACGTGTATTTGAAAAAATATACAACGGTATATTTGCCAAGGTAGCTACAGCTCCTCCCGGAAAACAGAAAATATTTGCCCGGGCTGTTGCTGTGGGGAAAGAAGCGGCTCCCTATTTTATGGCCAATAAAAAGCTGCCCTTTATCTTGGGACTGAAATACAAAGTCTTTGACAAGCTGGTTTATGCCAATCTGAAAACAACCATGGGTTTTGAGCGAACCCGGGTATTTGGAAGTGCGGGCGCGCCGTTGCTGTCAGAAATACATGACTTCTTCTGGGGACTTAACATGCAGATTAGAAAGGGATACGGTCTTACTGAAACATCGCCGGTGCTCAATGTCGATGGCGATCCGTCCATCATGCCAATCAAATCAGACGGTTGGATTACGCCCTTCCCCGGCGCAGAGGTAAAAATCGCCGAAGACGGCGAGATCCTGGCCAGAGGACCGGGGGTCATGCTCGGCTATCTGAACAAACCGGAGCAGACCAATGAAATGTTCACCGAGGACGGCTGGCTGAAAACCGGAGATATCGGACTGCTGGACCGTCAGGGATATGTAAAGATAATAGATCGCAAGAAAGACATCATCGTTACTTCCGGCGGAAAAAATGTAGCCCCTCAGGTTCTGGAGAATACGTTCGCCTCCCATTCCTTTATTGAACAGATTGCCGTGCTGGGGGACGGGAAAAAATATATTGTCGCCCTGATTGTTCCCAGCTTCGAAACCTTAAAAGAATGGGCAGCGAAAGAAGGGCTGAACGGACTGGGCAACGAGCAACTGGTAAGTGATGAAAAAGTGATTCGGAAATATGAAGAGATTATCAATGAACTGAACCAACATTTCGGGCGGGTGGAACAGGTAAAGAAATTCAAACTCATGCCCCAAGAATTGACCGAGGAAAGCGGTGAACTCACGCCTACCCTTAAACTAAAACGTAAAGTGATCATGAGCAAATATCAGCAGGAGATTGAATCTCTGTACGTTGAGTAATTTCGGGTTTAAGCAATCGGGCTTACGTCTGACGGAGGCCCGATTGTTTTATGCTACAATATTTGTTAATAAGTGAAATGTAAATCGAACAGCGAGGAGATATATTGAGATACCGCATCATCTCGGTAGGAAAAATAAGAGAAAAATTCTATCGCGAGGGAATCAAGGAGTATCTGAAAAGGCTGAGTCCCTACGGCAGTTTCGAACTGTTGGAAGGACTGGAGGAGAAAGTTTCTTCTCATCCCGGGGACAAAGAGATCAGCCGGGTTTTGGAAAAAGAAGGCGAAGGGATTTTGCGTCTGATCGGGGAAAATGAGATATTAATTGCCCTTGACCTGTGCGGAGAAACCTTTGGTTCGGAACAGCTTGCGGATCAATTAAAGCATTGGCATGAAAGTGGACAGTCCAGGATCAATTTTGTAATCGGGGCCTCCCATGGCTTGGCTCCGAAAGTAATAAAGCGGGCCGATCAGTGCATATCCTTTTCAAAGATGACCTTTCCGCATCAAATGGCGGTATTAATCCTAACCGAACAAGTTTATCGGGGTTTTAAAATCCTTAAAGGTGAACCGTATCATAAGTAATTACATTAAAGCCCCGGAGCATTGATATGCTCCGGGGCTTCGCGTTGCTGGGGTTTTAGAAATCAAAGATTTCGACTGGGGCTTCCAGAATGGAAGTGTCAGCCATTTTGATGATCTCCAGGACATGCCATACATTTGGTACGGTGTTGTTCAGATAGTACCGGGTGGACAGAACTTTGCCATAGTAGAAGTTGTAGTCATAATGATCGGGACCCAGTTCTTCCATTCTCTTTTTACAGATGACGGCCTGGTCCAGAAGCAGATAACCGCAATACAGCTGAGCGGTAGCGGTCAGAATGCGGCGGGCATAAATCGGCATCAAACCAACTTTGCCGGCGCCCATGAATCCGCCGATGGTCATCTGGATCTCACGATAAGCGGCCAGCGCTTTTTTCAGGGTTTCAATTTCTTTTTCCATACCGGGGAAGTTGCCCTCGTATTTGGCAATAAATTCATCGATTTCACCCAGCACGGATGCAAAGATAGCGCCTTTGCCCTGCAGCCATTTGCGGCCGATCAGATCCATGGATTGAATGAAGTTGGTGCCTTCCCAGATGGACCAGATTTTGCAGTCACGGGCGGAGTTGGCAGCCGGATAATCTTCGCAGTATCCATATCCACCATAGGATTGCAGTGATTCTGCGGTCAGCATCCAGACTTCATCAGAAGGATAAGCTTTGCAGAGCGGGGTTAACATATCCATTTTGCCCTGAGCCCATTTGCGTTTTTCCGGATCGGGATCGTTTTCGCGCATATCATCATAGAAATAGCATTTGGACAGCAGTGCCCGGCAGGCTTCGGTGGTGGCTTTGTTGAGCATGTACATGCGTTTTACGTCTTCGTGTTTGTTGATGGTGGTGCGGCCGGCTTTGGGATCGGTCATCAGACGGCCCTGAATTCTTTCCTTGCCATAGTCTTTGGCAGCCCAGTAGGCATTGGCGGCAACTGCCAGGGACAGACGGCCGGTATCCAGACGAGCTTCGTTCATCATATGGAACATTTGGGCCATACCCTGACCTACGCCTTCTTCGTTGGGCGGATCGCCGATCAGATAGCCGTAGCAGTTGTTGTTCTCGCCCGCAACCAATGCGCAGGTGGCCGAACCCTTCATACCCATTTTGTGCTCAATGCCAATGCACTGGAAATCGTTGGGGGTCAGGCTGCCGTCTTCATTGATCCAATATTTCGGAACGGCAAAAAGGGATAATCCTTTGGTGCCGGCTTTGGCGCCTTCGACTCTGGCCAGATAGAGATGGATAATATTTTCCATATCATCACGGTCGCCGCAAGTGATGAAGATTTTTTGCCCTTTGATTTTATAAAGGCCGGGGGTATCGGTGGGGAATGCTTTGGATAGCATATCGCCGACATCAGATCCGGCAGTAGGCTCGGTCAGACACATGGTTCCGCCCCAGGTACCATCCAAAAGTTTGGGCAGGAATTTTGCCTTGACTTCGTCGCTGGCATAATGATTCATTACGGCCACTACGCCGCTTCCGGTTGCGGTATAGGCAAACAGGGCAGGGTTGGCAGCGGCCTGAATTTCTGCCAGGGCGTGGAACAGCACCATGGGAAGTACGCCTTCGGCTTCTTCGTCATAGTTGCTGGTGGCCCAGCCATTGTCATGCAGGAAACGAATCGCTTTGTGGAATGACTCAGGAATATAGACCTGGCCGTCTCTCCATTGTGCCCCGATGGCATCCGCATCTTCGGCAGTGGGAGCGATTATGTCTTCAGAAATTTTGCGGACCTGATCAATGATGGTGTCGAAGTCATCCAGGCTATAATAATCGCTGTATTTGGGATAAGCCAGAATTTCTTCAACCGGCAGCCATTCCTTCATTATGAATTTGGTATCTCTGGTGTTGAATGAAAACCTATAGGACATTTCTCACGCTTCCTTTCCAGATTTTTTCAGGTAGAAATTTATTACACGGAGTATTTCGGTATAACGGCCTCCTTTCCAGATTTAAGATTATCAAGCAAATGAATATCATTTCTATCATAATACAATTCGCTGAAGATTAAGAATATCCTGCCTGGCGTATTCATTTTTAGTACTTTTGCTTTAAATATTAGACATTTTTCATATTACAAAGGTATTATTAAAGTCAATAAAGTCAATATTTTTAATTTTGCATTAAATAAAATGAAAGACTCCATACTAGCAAAAGAATCTTTTAACGACAGAAAACTTATTATTTATGGGGTTTAATTGCTGTAAATTAATTACTTGAACCTACTACAGAATTAATATGCAAAAAGGTATAATGATTAAAATTATGGTATTCTGTTTGGGCCGAATGAACCGGCCTGGGTTGTACACAAAGGACAGAAAAGTCCCTTTGAATATAAGGAGGATATGCAATGGCAACAGCGGACAACGAAACCAATGAAATCATATCATCGGGCAATTTTATTCAAACCATCATTACGGAAGATCTGCAAACCGGCAAGAACGGAGGCAGGGTACATACGCGCTTTCCCCCCGAACCCAACGGCTATCTTCATATTGGTCATGCCAAGTCAATCTGTCTGAACTTTGGCTTGGCTGCCAGTAACGGCGGGATCTGCAACCTGCGCTTTGATGATACCAATCCCAGCAAGGAAGATGTCGAATACGTTGATTCGATCCAAGCTGATGTCAAATGGCTGGGTTTTGATTGGGGCGATCGTATGTTTTACGCCTCCGATTACTTTGAACAGTTGTATCAATTTGCCGTGCAGTTGATCAAGGCCAGCAAAGCCTATGTATGTGATCTGAGCGCCCCGGAGATTAGAGAATACCGCGGGACGCTTACTGAACCGGGAAAAAACAGTCCCTATCGGGAACGTCCCGTTGAAGAAAACCTGGATCTGTTTATCCGCATGCGCAATGGCGAATTTGAAGACGGCTCCCGGGTTCTGCGGGCCAAAATCGACATGGCTTCTCCCAATCTGAATATGCGTGACCCGGTGCTTTATCGAATATTGAGAGCCACCCACCACCGTACCGGAGATGATTGGTGCATCTATCCCATGTACGATTATGCGCATCCCTTGTCGGATGCTGTGGAAGGAATTACTCATTCCGTCTGCACCCTGGAGTTTTCCGATCATCGTCCGCTCTATGACTGGTGCCTGGATCATGTCGATTATGATGCCGCCACCCACGGAAGACCCCAACAAATTGAGTTTGCCCGCTTAAACCTGAATTATACGGTCATGAGCAAACGTAAATTGCGTGAACTGGTGGAAAAGAAATATGTGAACGGCTGGGACGACCCGCGTATGCCCACTATTTCAGGTCTGCGCCGCCGGGGCTACACCCCCCCATCAATTCGCGACTTCTGCACCCGGATTGGCGTGGCCAAGCGTGACAGCACGGTGGACATTGCCTTGCTGGAGCACTGTGTACGGGAAGACTTGAATCTCAATGCTGCTCGGGTTATGGCTGTGCTGCGTCCTTTAAAAGTCATCATCGACAACTATCCGCCGGAACAAGTGGAATGGCTGGAAGCGGAAAACAATCCGGAAAATCCTGATATGGGTACCCGCCGGATTCCTTTCTCCCGGGAAATTTATATTGAACAGGAAGATTTTATGGAAAATCCGCCGAAAAAATATTTTCGGCTGACGCCAGGGGGAGAAGTAAGACTCAAGAGCGCCTATATTATCAAATGTGAACAGATCGTCAAGGACATGCAGGGCAATATTATTGAACTGCACTGCAGTTATGATCCGGATTCCAAAAGCGGCGGAGCGACCAGCGGCCGAAAAATAAAAGGAACTTCCCATTGGGTGTCAGCCACGCATGCCATCCCGGCTGAGGCGCGCCTCTATGAGCATCTTTTTTTGACCGAAAATCCGGATGATGACAGCGATGGCAGCGACTACAAGAGCAAGCTCAACCCGGATTCGCTGCAGGTCCTGGAGCACTGTATGGTTGAACCTGGATTGGCACAGGCTTCCAGCGAAAATCGTTACCAATTCCTGCGTCAGGGCTACTTTTGTCTTGACCTTGACTCGCGTCCCGACAAGCTGGTGTTTAATCGCATCGTATCGCTGCGTGACAGCTGGGCCAAAGCACAAAAATCATAACCAATGTTAATAAGAGCGAACCGGTCCGGTTCGCGCTTTCATTAAGCAGGAGATTTTATGCAAAGGGAGATGAAGCCATGGAGCTGGAAAAAGAGCTGATGCGCTTTGAAAAAATAACCAAGATATATGATATGGGTGAAGTGAGGGTGGAAGCCCTCAAGGAGAGCTCATTTTATGTTTGCCGGGGAGAAACCATGGTAATACTAGGGCCAAGCGGCTCCGGCAAAAGCACCTTGCTTAATATTATGGGAGGCATGGATACGCCGACCAGCGGACAATTGTTTTTTGCCGGCCGCAACCTGAGCCAGGCTGACAGTAAAGAACTGACCCGATACCGCCGTCGTGACATAGGCTTTATTTTTCAGTTCTATAATCTTATCCCTGATCTGACTGCTTACGAAAATATTGCCTTGGCCGCCGAACTGGTGGATGAACCCTTGCCGGTAGACGAAGTACTGGAGGAAGTTGGGCTGACGGAACGACGCAATCATTTTCCGGCCCAGTTAAGCGGAGGCGAACAGCAGCGGGTGGCGATTGCCCGGGCGCTGGTCAAAAGGCCACAATTACTTTTGTGTGATGAACCGACCGGCTCGCTGGATGATCAGACCGGCAAAATGGTGCTGGGATTGCTGACCCGGATCAGCGGCAAGGAAAATATGACCGTCGTCATCGTTACCCATAATACCAGTATCGGACAGATTGCTGACCGCACGCTGCGCCTGCGCAGCGGGCAAATCGTTGAAATGATTGTCAATGAAAATCCTCTGCCGGCGGAAAGGATTGAGTGGTAATGTCGACCCTGCGCCGCAAGCTATTGCGAACCATCCGCACGACCCGCGGCCAATTCATTGGTCTGGTATTTATCGTTGCCCTGGGGGTAATGGTTTATATCGGCATGGGGACAGCTTACGGCAACCTCAGTCGATCCCAGCAGGAATTTTATCAAGCGGCCAACTTTGCTGATTACTACTTTCAGGTTGTCCGCGCACCCTCTTCTGTCAGCAGTAAAATCGAATCAATAGCGGGGATAGTCAAGGCCAGCGGACGGATTCAAAGGGACGTTTCCTTGGTTAAGGAAGGCAGCCAGCGGGCGGTGGGAAGAATCACATCTTATCATCTGCCCATGGAGGGGGAAGTCAATCAGCTGCATCTGCTCAGCGGCCGGATGTTTGCTTCCCGCTCCTCCGGCGGGGGTGTCGAGGTCTTGTTGGATCCGCAGTATGCTGATGCCAATCACGTCCAAATCGATGACCACATAACGATCATTGCCGAAGGCAGGAAAGTCAACCTGCATGTAGTGGGTACTGCCATTAGCCCTGAATTTGTCTACGCCTTGCCGGATGCTGCAACCATGATGCCCGATCCCCTGAATTTTGGCATTATTATGATGGCTACTGAACAAGCGCAACAGATCCTGGATATGCCTGATCAGGTCAATCAGGTGGTGGTCAAACTGGCGCCCGGATCGGATGAAAAGGCCATCAGGCAAAGGACGGAGGAACTCCTGCGAAGCTACGGTAATATTGCCAGCTATCCGCGCAAGGATCAGCTGAGTCACGCCATGCTGCAGGCGGAACTGGACGGACTAAAGATAAATTCTCATTTTTTGCCGCTGGTTCTGCTGTTGATCGCAGCGGCGATCCAGTTTGTTATTTTAAATCGTTTGGTTAAATCACACCGTACCCAAATTGGGATCATGAAAGCCATCGGCTATAATGATTATCAAATCATCGGTCATTATACTACCTATGCCCTTGTTGTAAGTGTGATAGGATGCATTGCGGGAATGATTGCGGGGGTATTTTTGGCCTCATCCATGTCCTCGGTTTACAGTCTGTATTTCAATTTGCCACAGGCAATCGGAGGAATTAATCGGCAAACGTTGCTGCAAAGCGTTGCTTTGAGCATATCGGTCGGTGCTGCTTCAGGATTTCTGGCTGCCCGTACGGTGATCAGGATAAACCCTGCTGAAGCTATGCGACTGCCGGCCCCGCCCCAGGGAAACAAGATCCTGCTGGAAAGGTGGGCTAAATTATGGACAAGGCTGAACAGCAGCTGGAAGATGAGCCTGCGATCCATCAGCCGCAACCGGACCCGTTCCCTGGTTACCATCCTGGGGGTAATGAGTGCGGTGGTGCTGCTGGTATTTTCCATGTTTACCAACGACGCGGTGGATTATATGCTGAACCGGAACTTTAATGAGGTAAACCGTTATGATTATACCGTGCGGTTGGCCGAACCGATTGAATATAGGGAAATACAATACTGGCAGCAATGGAAAGATATTTATCAAATTGAGCCGCAGCTTGAAATGCCAATAAAAATCTTTTATAACGGCCGCAGTGAGGATGAACTTTGTATTGGCATGACACGTGACAGTGATCTGAAAAGGGTTTTGAACCAGGCGGGCGAGCGGTTGCAGATTCCGGAAGAAGGATTGCTGATCAGTCGGCGCATGGCGCAAAGACTTGGCGTAAGAACCGGTGACAAAGTCAGGGTGGAAACCAAAATGTCAGTGGGTGCAACGCACAGCACGGAGTTGCTGGTCACAGGTATTAATGATCAGCTAATGGGATCGGGCTCCTACGTTTCACTGGAAACGGCCAACCGCATGCTGGACGAGAAACGGATCATCAATATGGTGATGTTTAAAGCTGCTGCCGTTAGTGGTGATTCAATTGAAAAGCGATTTAATGCAATGCCCAAGGTAAGTTCCGTGACCAGCCGCGCCAAAGAACTGCAGAGTTTTTATGACCTGATGGATACAACGGTCATTTTTATTGGGATCATGATTTTGCTGTCAGCTTTGCTGGGATTGGTCATTGTTTACAATTCATCCCTAATGGCGTTTAATGAGCGTAGAAGGGAACTGGCTTCCTTGAAAGTGCTGGGCTATTCGAACCCTGAAATAGCTGGTATTTTAAGAAAGGAAACCTGGCTGCTGGCGGCCATTGGTATAGTTTTCGGCCTGCCGGCCGGCAAGGGGATGGGTCAGGCTTATATTGCCAGCGTCAGCACCGATCTTTACAGTCTGCCGGTGATTATTTATCCGCGCAGTTATCTTATGGCTGCCCTGGGGGCGGTCGTGTTTGTGGCCATTGGTCATTATCTGGCCGTACGCAAGGCAGGTCAGCTGGATATGGTTGAGGTTCTGAAAAATCGTGAGTAAAGGGAGGAAGGAAATGAAGAAAAAGGGTTGGATCGGAGCTGGTATTGCCATAGCAGTCGCTTTGCTCATCATACAGACATTGACCGGCGTGCAGCAGGTGGAAGTATTAAAAGCGGAAACCGGCGACATAACTACCTGGGTCGAGGATACCGCCTATGTGCAATCCCGGGACGAAGTAACCATCCAGGCCTCCCAGAGCGGCAAGATTGTCAGAATAGCGGTTGAAACCGGCGAGCAGGTAAGTGCCGGGCAGGAACTGCTGGTAATGGATAATCCCGATCTGCAGTATCAGCTGAATGCCACCGCGGTACAGACGGAACAACTGCAGGGACAACTGTCCGCATCCGTCATTACGGTGGAGCAAGCCCGGCTGGATCTTGCGGAAGACCAGAAGAATCTGGGCCGCGCCCGGCAGCTTTTTGAGTCCGGGGCGATTTCTCAGGCTGATTATGATGCCAGTGTGCAAAGAAATATAACCCTGCAGAAGGCAGTTGAAAGCCAGCAGCAGATCCAGCAGTCATTGCGCCGGCAGTTGGAAAAACAAAACACCCTGTACCAGGAATTGAAGGGGACCAGTCAGCAATTGGTGGTAAAAAGTACCGCTGCTGGGATGGTGCTCGATCTGCCGATCAAAGAGCAGCAGACCGTAATGGCGGGGGCATCTCTGGTACAAATCGGCAATATAAACGACCTGGAGCTGAAAACAGAACTGCTTAGCGATGACGTAGGCGCGGTCAAGGTCGGCCAAAAGGCAACGATCAGTGCTCCGCTCCTGGGTGATAAAGTGCTGGAAGGGAAAGTGACCAAGATCTATCCGCGTGCCTATGAAAAAGTTTCCGCCCTGGGGGTTATTCAGCGCCGTGTACCGGTGCTTATCTCATTGTCACCGTCACAACTGTTGGAACCGGGTTATGAGGTGCAAGTCAGGATCGAGACCAGCTTGCAACAAAATGTGGTCACGTTGCCTCGTACCGCCATCCGGGTCAACGAACAAGGGCAAAACGAAGTGCTGGCGATTATCGATGGAAAGATCAAACATAGTAAAGTGGAGATTGGGATCAGGAATCCTGAAAAAGCTGAAGTCGTCAGCGGTTTGAAAGCAGGGCAGAGGGTGGTACGGGATGCCAGTATGGATGTAAAAGAAAATACCCGCGTTAAAATATGAAAGTCTTGTTGACGAGGAAGACATTTACAATGGGGGCCAACAAGATTAAAAACGTTCGTGCAGATACGCCTCGCCGACTTCCTGCAGATAGGCCAGCAGCGCTTCGCGTTCCGGCAGCGGGATTTGCCGCAAGCGTACCTTTTCATGACAATGGGGGCAGACCAGTTGAATATCGGCATGTTTTTTAGGATCGTCCAATGCTTCCAGGAGCAGCTGCAGCAACGCAGGCACAGTTTTATCACCCTCGGAAAAGGTGGCCGCGGTCTCCAGGTTCCAGTTATATTCATTGGCGTCCTTGCCACAAGCGGAACAGTAAATCATCAGGGTGGCGGCTGGATTTTTACGGATGGTCTTTCCCTCCCCAATAAGAATCGTTGGTGAACTGTGTAACGACATTATTCTATGTCAGGCGCGCACAAAAAACAAGCCTGGCGGGTTATAATCATGTCGGGTACATAAGTTTGCCGGAAAATGAGGAGAACAATCATGCGCAGCGATTTAAATGCACAGTTGATGATAAAATGTCCCGGTTGCAAGAAAAGCCGCAATGAATACAATTGGAGCATGAAAACCGCCGCCCGTTATTCCATTGGGGCGGACACCTGCCCGACTTTGATTCAGGTGTTGCTGGCTTCGCTGGGCGGAGATGAGGAAACCTTTGCCGGTTTTCGTCTCATTTGTCCCAAATGCAATTATGGGATTAATTATGAGGATTTGGAAAAGCCGGATGCAGAAGAAATCCGCGCTTATGCCCGGGCGGTGGGAGAAGAGTACTGTTATTTCTGGTATTAAACTGCCTGGCGGAGACCGACGGTGCACTTTTCTTTCCATCGAATCGGCTTAGCTGGAGTTTCTTCTCCTTCTATTTTTGCGCCAGGTTTGTTGGAAGATTTTGTTTTGTCGATGATATTCAGGAGTATAGACGGACAGCTTTTTGATCCGCCGGGTCAATTTGCTGGGGGGAGTCTGCAGCAGATGCTGCAGGGAGCTGAACAAGTCCGCCGGGATTTGATCACGGCGGGCTTCGCCGTGGGCAATCAAGAGGCTGGATGGATGCAGGGCGCCCATTTTTTGATAGGAAGCCTCCAGCCATTGGGGAAACATGACCGGCAGCGGTGTCTGATAGCGGCCTTTGACTTCCAAAAAGCAGTCGGCTACATACAAAAGGGACTGATCGGCATGATACAGCACCAGATCATGAGAGGTGTGACCTGGCACTGCCACTGCTTGCCAGTCCGGGAAGAAAGGCAGTGCATCACCGTCCTTCAACAGGAAATCAGGTTGTATACGGCTGCAGAAAAAACCTTTTTCAAGTTGCTGGCGCGTCCGCCACGCCACCGACTGCATCAGCAGACAGTCGATCACTTTTTGCATCCAACCCCCAGGACCGGCATACCAGCGATCCAGTTCTTGATGACCGGCCAGGGGAATCCCGAACTTATCCCGCAAGAGCACCGCCCCTCCGGCGTGATCCGGATGCATATGAGTCACGACCGCCAGCCTGATATCCTTCGGGGAACGATGCAAATCCCGGCGGCAGAAATCCTCGATACGCTTTACATCACTGACCGCGCCGCAGTCCAGCAGCAGCAATCCATGTTGGTATTCAGCCAGAAAAAGATTTTCAATATATCCCGGGATTATATGTAAAGTGAATTGTTCTGTTGCTATTTGTTTCACCTTCTATCCAGGTTCTGGTCGGCAGGAACAGCGACCGGTGTATTATCTTCACATCTGCCGAATATCTTTACTATTCTTTACTGGGCATGAATTTCCTTGCTAATCGCAAAAAACGCGGGAATATTTTTTTATCCCCGGCTGCAGCGTTTTTACAGCCCCGCATTACATGGTATAATGAGCGAGATGATGGTGCATAGTACCAACCATCAGCAGCAATTTGAGGTGGAGGACAATTTATGAGACAGCGTTCCTGGGCAGGAATAAAGAGATTTTTTCGGGTCATCCGTCTTTTTTTGCATATTTTCTGGTCTTTTTATTCTTTAAAGATCAAAGCGGTATGGCATGCCGACGGTTGGAAAGAGCAGCGGCGGATAGAGCTGTATGTCACAGAGGCCCGTCTGTTTCGCAATACCGCCGTGGAAATGGGGGGCCTGCTGATTAAACTGGGGCAGTTCTTCAGCACCCGGGTGGATATTTTCCCGCAGAGCGTCACCCGCGAGCTGGCCAATCTGCAAGATGAGGTGCCGGCGGTCGAATTTAAAGAGATGTGCATGGTTCTGGAAAGTGAATTTGGCAGGCCCCTGCATGAGATTTATCCAGTCTTGAATCCGGCTCCCCTAGCTTCCGCTTCTTTGGGGCAGGTTCATGAGGCAGAGCTGTTCGGTGGGCAGAAGGCTGCTGTAAAGGTCTTGCGGCCCAATATTGAAAAACTGATTGATATCGACCTGCGGGCGGTGCGTCAGGTGATCGGCTGGATTCAATTTTTTACCGATTGGGAGCAGTGGGTGGATTTTGACGCCATTTACCGTGAATTTGAAGAAACCTTGCGGGAAGAGCTAAACTACCTGCAGGAAGGAAAAAATGCCGAGACGATTGCAGCTCATAGTGTGGCCGACAAGGAACTAATCGTCCCCCGAATTTATTGGGAATACACCCGCCAACGGGTACTGACCATGGAGTTTGTCGATGGTTACAAGGTAACCGATTATGCAGGTCTGCAACAGGCCGGGATTGACCGTTCCCAACTGGCCAGTCGCCTGTTGGAAATTTATATAAAACAGATCCTGGTGGATGGATTTTTTCATGCTGATCCCCATCCCGGCAACCTTTTCATCGATCCGGACGGCAAAGTGATTATGATCGATTTCGGGATGGTGGGGACCATCTCCCCGGAACTAAAAGAAAAGCTGATTAAAATGGTTTTGGCCATGGTTGATCGAGACAATCTGCAGGTGGTTTATTATCTGAAGCAGGTGGGATTTTTGCGCCGGGATGCCGACGATGCACTGATTGCCCGGGCGGTAGGCGTATTTCTGGAACAGCTGCTGGGGCAGGGAACCGACTTGTTCGACAATGATCTAAAAAGCCTTTTGGATGATCTGGAGGAAATTCTCTATGAACAGCCTTTTCAGATCCCGGCCCGCTTTACATTTTTGGGACGGGCGCTGGGCACCCTTTACGGGATTTGTATCGGACTGGACAAGAATATCAGTTTTCTGGATGCGGCCAAGCCGTATCTGAAACAATTTATGCCAGAGGAAGCCCGGCCTTTGAAAATAGCTAAAGACAAAGCGGCTGCCTGGGGCAGTGCTCTGATCGAAGGACCGCCGTTGTTGGCAAAAGTCCTGCGGCAGGCTGAAAGAGGCGATCTGGAGCTCAAACTGCCGCTCAAAAACCTGCAGGAAAACCTGGAGCAGAATACCCGTGCCAGTCTGACCATTGCCTGGGGAATTGTTCTGTCCGCAGTCATGTTGAGCACGATCTGTCTCTATGTCAACGGATTTACAGTCGAATCGCGCTGGGGCGCAGGGGCAACCCTGATCGTGGGTTTGCTTTTTATCAGCAAAACCAAAAGCCAGAGCCGCAAGCGCGTCCTGCATCATCCGGAGGGGATCAAAAAGACTCGCTAAATGAGGAATCGTCATGCTGGCTATATTTTTTAAGTCTTTGCTAATCGCTTTTTCCGGCGCCGTCATGCCGGGCAGCGTTTTTACCTATACCGTTGATCGGAGCCTGCGCCACGGGGTCAAGGCTGGCGTGCTGGTATCGCTGGGACATGCCCTGCTGGAGTTGATCCTGGTGATCCTGATTTTTGTCGGCGCCGGCCGCTATCTGGCAGCAGAATCAGCCGGCATTGCCATCGGGCTGATCGGAGGGGTGGTACTGGTTTATCTTGGCTCCCAGATGCTCAAAGATGTATATTTGAATAAAATCACTCTGGAAACGGGTGAAATGCATGATCACAAGCAGGGCGGCATGTTTATGGCCGGGATGGTTTTAAGTGCCACCAATCCTTATTTTCTGATTTGGTGGTCGGCGGTGGGACTGGCTTTGATTATGAGTGCATACCACTCCCTGGGTGTATGGGGGATCGTCATCTTTTATCTGGGCCATATCCTGGGGGATATTACCTGGTATACTTTTGTGGCGGCGATGGTCAGCAAGAGCCGGCATCTGCTCAACATTGCCATATACAAGACCATCATCGTGGTTCTGGCCTTGTGTCTGGTCGGTTTCGGCGCCAGTTTTTTTGCCGGCAGCATCAAGCATATTATATAATAAACGCACGAGGTTATATAAAGTCTAAAAAGAAAAGCTAAATCCCGTCAGGATGCTTTAAGAATCAATCCCTGTACATGGCAAAAGTCCGCAAAGGAGTGTAGTAATGAAAATTTATGACGAGCTGGTAGCCCGGGGTTTAATTGCCCAGGTTACAGACGAAGAACAAATCAAAGAACTTGTTAATAGCGGCCAGGCTATTTTTTATATTGGTTTTGATCCCACCGCGGATTCTCTGCACGTGGGTCATTTCATGGCGCTATGCCTGATGAAACGCTTGCAAATGGCAGGTAACAAACCGGTGGTACTGATCGGCGGCGGAACTGCCTATATCGGTGACCCTTCCG
>DAOTHZ010000046.1:0-17017 GCA_035447945.1 Syntrophomonas sp. | reverse complement strand
GCGCTCCACTTGCTCGCAGCTTATGGAGTGACGGAGAAAATCAGATCGGAGTACGTTCGCTCCAGCCAGTTCAGGGAATAATCATGTTCACAAAGCACGACGGGACGTTCATCCCGGTCAAAAACACACAGACAGCTGAGATTGCTGAGCTTGCCAGGGTCAAAGGCAGCTTCCGATGTGACCCAGCGGGCCAGCTGATAGGGGAGGTGCTGGATGCGAATATCCGCTCCATATTCCCCCTTAAGCCGGTATTTAAACACTTCAAACTGCAATTCACCCACGACTCCCAGGATGATTTCTTCAGCATGATCAGCTGTGTGAAAGACCTGCACGGTGCCTTCTTCCTCCAACTGGCTGACGCCTTTCTGAAATGGTTTGTACTTCATGGCGTTCAGGTTGGATACCCGGGCAAAATGCTCCGGCGGAAACTGCGGCAAAGGCGGAAAGGTAAAAACACCGTCCTCGCACAGGGTATCGCCGATGCGATAAATGCCGGGATCATGCAGACCGATAATGTCTCCCGGCCAGGCGACTTCCACGATGTCGCGATCCTGGGCCAGGAATTGCTGTGGCTGAGCCAGCTTGATCTTCTTGCCGGTGCGGACATGATTGACCGCCATGCCGCGCTCGAACCTGCCGGAGCAAACTCGCAGGAATGCGATCCGGTCGCGGTGGGCAGGATTCATATTGGCTTGGATTTTAAAAACAAAACCAGAAAAAGCCGAAGCTGTATCCACCGGTCCGACACTGCTTTCATGCGCACTGGGGGCAGGCGCCAGGGAGATGAATTCGTCCAGGAAGGTTTGCACCCCGAATTTATTAATGGCACTGCCAAAGTAGACCGGCGTCAACTGGCCTTGTTTCACCTTTTCAAAATCAAAAGGATCCCCGGCAATGTCCAGCAGATCAACGTCTTCACAGAGTTTCTCATACAGCCCGTCTCCCAGCAATTCCCGGATGGCAGGATCATCCAGCCCCTTGGCTTTGGGATGGAAAAAAACCCGCTGACTGTCGCCGCGATACAGTTCAATGCGGTGGTGCTGGCGGTCATAGATGCCGCTGAATTCATCACCCATGCCGATGGGCCAGTTCATCGGACAGGAGCGGATGCCCAACACCTGTTCCAGTTCTTCCAGCAAAGCCAGCGGCTCTTTGCCGTAACGGTCCATTTTATTAATAAAAGTAAAAATCGGAATTCCGCGCTGGCTGCAAACCTTAAACAGTTTGATGGTCTGCGTCTCCACCCCTTTGGCCGCATCCAGCAGCATCACCGCGCTGTCAGCCGCCGTCAGGGTACGGTAGGTGTCTTCGCTGAAGTCCTGATGGCCTGGTGTATCCAATATGTTGATGCGGTATCCGCCATAGTCAAACTGCATGGCGCTGGTGGTGACGGAGATGCCGCGTTCCTTTTCGATTTCCATCCAGTCCGAGCGCGCAAATCGCTGGGCTTTGCGGCCTTTGACCTCGCCGGCCATGCGAATCGCTCCGCCAAACAGCAACAGCTTTTCAGTCAGCGTGGTCTTCCCGGCGTCCGGGTGGGAGATGATGGCGAAGGTGCGCCGTCTTTTTACTTCACGTAGGCTCTCTTCAGATAGTGCTGGCAATGCGATTAATCCTCCCTGCATGTTAAAAACAAATAATACTATATCACAAATGACGGCAGGAGCAAAAGCAATCCTGCGGACTGGAGAATAAAAGAAAGGAGGCTGCCATCGAGCAGCCTCCCTCTTGGATTTAAAATACAAATCAGCAGCTTATTGAAAGCGCTGCAGGACTTCAGAGCGCAGTTCTTTTTTCAATAATTTCCCTACATTGCTCTCCGGCAGTGAATCTCTTATTTCTATGACAGAGGGCCATTTATATTTGGCCAGTTTAGGCTGACAGAATGCCATCAAGTCTTCTGCCGTCGCGCTGTGATCTGCTTTTAAGGTAAGAAACACACCGACATTTTCGCCGCGCTTGGGATCAGGCAGACCGATTACAGCGACCTTGTCGACAGCAGGATGCTCATAGAAAACCTCCTCCACTTCCCGCGGATAAATGTTAAAACCGCTGGAAATAATGAGGTCTTTCTTGCGATCGACAATGAAGAAATAGCCGTCTTCATCCATATAGGCAATATCCCCGGAGTGCAGCCATCCATCCGGGGTAATGGCAATCGCGGTTTCTTCCGGTTTATTATAGTATTCCCGGGTGACTTGCGGGCCGCGGAAAAGCATCTCACCGGGTTCGCCGATCGGCACGTCTATCTCGCCGGTTTCCAAATCAACGATCCGAACTTCCGTATCCGGCCAGGGAATGCCGATGCTGCCTGGTTTGCGCGGCCCCCCGCCCCGGTAAGGATTCAGGTGGGTCTGCGGAGACGTCTCGGACATACCGAATCCCTCGCAAATTTCTGCTTTGGAGACGGTCTCGAAGCGTCGCAAAATGTCAACCGGCAATGATGCTCCCCCGGAGAAAAGCCCTTTAAAACAAGTGAGATCCGTATTGGTCAGATCAGGGTGCTGGAGCATGCCGATATAGTGGGCAGGCACCAGTGGGGAATAATTGACCCGATATTTACGAATCGCTTCCAGCATGGCTTCTGGAGTGGCTCTGGGCAGCAGTACATTACGCCAGCCCATATGAATGGAAAAGTTCATGCCAACCTGCATGCCGAGAATATGGAACAGCGGGGAAGCTGACATATCCGTGTCCTGACCTTTTACCCCATCGTGCAGCCATGCTTCGTAGCGCTGCAACATGGTGCAGAGATTTTTTTGGGTCAGCACCGCCGCTTTGGCCAGACCGGTGGTTCCCCCTGTATATTGCAGGACCGCTGTGTCCTCCCAATCAATTTGCATCGCCGGAGGAATCGGTTCATATTTCTCGAGGAGTTTCTTGTAATGGAAAAGATCCGGTGCATCCGGCACGCTAAAACCGCTGTCAGTTGTACCGGGCAGGGCGTAGTCATTGATCGAGGTCCAAATGATTTTTTCAATTTTTGTACGGGGTTTTATATTGAGCATGCGGGGGACCAGCATATCCAGACAAATGAGCAATTTGGACTCGGAATCGATGAACTGATACTCGAGTTCCCGATCCGCATAAATGGGATTGTTCATCACGGCGACGCCGCCTGCTTTCAGAATCGCATAATAGGCGACCACGATCGATATGCAGTTGGGAAGTAAAACCGCTACCTTGTCTTGTGAACCGTATTATGGCTGGAATGAAAGCCTGGCCAACCATCCAAGAAATTTGCAGGAGGTAATGATAATGGCATTAAAGACAGTACCGGATATTGATTTTAGGATTCAATGGTTGGATCTGTGGCATGACTACATTCATACCGTGCCCCAGATGTTTTATCATCCGGTCAAACACCATGGGGATCGGCCTGCACATATGTTCTGGCAGGATGACAAATGGGTTACGATTACCTACAAGGAGTTTGCCGCAGTAGCAGAAGAAATCGCCGCCGGTTTGATGGGTCTAGGGGTTGCCAAAGGAGACAATCTGGTAATCATGTCGGTCAGCTGCGCCGAATGGGGCTGGGCGGATATGGGCATTGAACTGGCAGGCGGATGCACGACCACTATTTTTCCGAGTCTAAGCAAGGATGATGTCAAATTCATCGTCAACCATTCCCAGGTCAACTATTTATTTGCCGGCAGTCCTGCGCTGGCCGAAATGGTCAATTCCTTGCGTGAAGAACAGCCCACCCTGAAAGGCATCATTGTTCTTAAAGAGTTGGCCGCGGGCAACGGAAAAGACCTCTTCACCCTGGATGAAATACGGGCATCGGGACGCCAGCTGCTGCAGGGACAACCTTCCCTGGTGGCTGACCGGACTGCTGCCATAACGCCGCAGGATGCCGCCACCACCGTTTATACGTCCGGGACCACCGGAAAACTAAAAGCGGTACGTCTCAAACACGGTGAGGTGACCGATGGGATCTGGCGTTGTCTGCGCAACCAGATGATGGGGGAAATCGGCGTTTATACGCATGATACCTACCTGTCCGTCATGCCCATGGCCCATATTATGGAACGCACTTACGGGATGTTCTGCATCATGGCGGTGGGGTCCTGTCTGGCCTGGGGCCGCGGACCTGCTTATGTGATTCAGGATATGCAGGAGACCCGGCCTACTTTCATGGTTATGGTGCCGAGAATGATGGATCGGATCCTGAAAGGTCTGCGCCAGGTGTTCGGGGCTACCCCGGAAGGGGCCAAAGCATGGGATTGGGCCATCGATGTTGCCTGCCGGGCGGTCGATGCCCGCATTGGCGAAGATGAAACCTTTGATATGAGTCTCGATTATCTGGATGAACTGAGCGGTGATATTCGCGAAGAATACGTCAAAGCCAAAGCCATGGTTTTTGACAAGGTAAATGCGGCCATGGGCGGACGGCTGCGTTGTTTTGCCTCCGGCGGAGCGGCCATCCTGCCAGAACTGCACAAACCCTTCCTGGGCATGGGATTTTTTGTTGCCAACGGGTATGGACTCACCGAAACGCTTTGTGGGGTTGGCGTGGGGCGCGGCACCTGCGTGAAGGTAAGCTGGAATGCGCCCATTGCTCCAGGGATCGAATGGCGTCAGGAAGAGGACGGCGAACTGCTGATAAAAGGTGCCGGAATCATTCAGGAATATTACAATGATCCGGAATCCAATCAGGATTGCTTTACGGAAGACGGTTTCTTCAGGACCGGTGATATCGTTGAATTTGATAAAAACGGCATCATGCGGGTCGTGGACCGCAAGAAAGCCATCATCGTCATGGATACCGGTAAAAACGTGGCACCGGCCAAGGCGGAATCCTTGCTCATGCGCAATATTTTGATCGATCAGGTACTGATCGTGGGAGACGGCCAAAAATACATCACCGCGCTGATTTGTCCCAATTGGGATGAAATAGCCAAGATCGCTGATGCCAAAGGGATTGCCTATAATAAAGAAGACTTAAAATATGATCTGGTCAATGGACTGAATACCTGCGTGGAAGTCGGACCGGAATTATATGAAGCAGAATTTGTACGGCAAATCATTGCCGAGACAGTCAACCAGGCCAACAGTGAACTGGCTGACTTTGAACAAATCAAAAAGTTCCGGGTACCGCATCGCAAGTTCCTGCAGAAATATGATGAGCTGACCCCTACATCCAAAGCCAAACAACGGGTCATTATGGCCAATTTCGCGGGAGATATTGCTGCCCTTTATCAGTAAGCGTCACCGCCACCGGACCAGGCCCCAGCCTCGCTGCTGAGGCCTGGTTTTTTATCGACAGGGGTGACTTCTTCATCCAATCTTCATAATACTTTCATAAAATATACCTGCGTTTATTCTGCGCCGAAGCCAACCATCCTGTTGCACATATGGTATAATGAAACCTCAGAAAACAAGAAAAGGGCTTCGCAAAGCCCTGTTTTTCTGATGGTGCCAGAGGTGGGACTCGAACCCACACGCCTCGCGGCACACGATTTTGAGTCGCGCTCGTCTGCCAATTCCGACACTCTGGCTTAATATTGTTTTGTGCGGACGCAAGAATTATTATAAGGTTTGCCATCCTGGTTGTCAAGAACCACACCATCGCCGCCTGGCCAAGGGAAAACCGGACCTTGACAGCTATATTATGGCATCGGTTACATACTTTACATAAGCAGGAACAGGCCTTTTTTAAAGGAATATTCTTTAAACGTGCAGAATAGTAACCATACTTAGGACGTATTTACATGGCGGGACCAGCAGGGGGGCTGTTTTGCTGCAGCTGACCGGAGGAAAGCTGGCCCGGAGGAGATACTGATGAATTCGGATCAACTACTGGTGAAACGAACCCTGCGTGGGGATACATACGCTTTCGATGAATTGGTGAAAACATATCAAAATAAAGTATATATGCTGGCCTACCGCTATATGGGCAATGAGGATGACGCCAATGACATGGCGCAGGAGTCATTTATCAAAGCCTTCCGTTCGCTGCGCTCCTTCAAAGGCGATGCCAGTTTTGGCACCTGGATTTACCGCATCACAACCAATGTCTGCCTGGATGAGCTGCGCCGCCGCAAACGCAAAATCGTACCGCTTTCCCTGGATGAACCCTTGGCTACGCTGGACGGGGACGAATTTGAACGGGAAATTGCCGACACCTCCCTGGCGGCTGATGTGGTCTATGAACGCAAGGAATTTACGCAAAATATGCAGCTGCTTTTGGATGAGATGAGGCCTGAACACAAAGCAGTCATTGTGCTGCGGGATGTCATGGATTTGAGTTACGAAGAAATCGCAATCGTGCTGGACTGCTCCATCGGAACCGTAAAATCGAGGATTAGCAGGGCACGGATCATTTTACAAAAAAAATTGATCGAACGGGAACTTTTAAAGTAGAGCCTCGTCTAAAAAAGCGGGAGGAGAGCATCATGAACTGCGAGCAAATGCAAAGGTTATTTTCTCCATACCTGGACAAAATGACCACCGCAACTGAAAATGAAGCGATCGCGGAACATCTCGGCGAATGTGCTGCTTGTGCACAGCAAATGCAAGAGATGGACCGTATGTGTGCTTTGCTCAAAAATCTGGATACGCCTCCGCTTCCGGTTGATTTTGCCGAGAAACTCCATGAACGTATCAGTCATGAAAAGATACAGCTGTTCCCCGTTATTAAGCCAACGACCCCCAAACGTACCGGCTGGGTGGCTGCAGCGGTGGCAGGACTGGCCGTGAGTGCCGGTATATTTGCCAGCAGCTATCTGCCCTACGGAGCAATGGTAGCGTCATTGCAGGATTGGATGAACAAAGAAGACAGACCGCGCGTAGCGATCGTTGACAATAATAAAATTTTGCAGGAATGGATCAACAAACAACTCGAACCGTCGCCGGAAGTTGACGCACCAACCACCGAACCGGCCGGCCAAACCGGAGTGCAAAAGCCTGGCACAATCAAGCCGGGAGAAAGCATTGGCATTGCACCGGCAGTAACCAAACCGGTGGAAGTCGCTGTGCAGGAGAGAGTGGAACAAAACTATACCGCCAAGATACAGGTTGACGATATGGACCAATCGATGCAGGATGTCATGCAGCTGGCCTATGCCAGCGGTGCCCAGATCAGCGTCAAGTCTGCCAATGTGATGGCGGCGGATGACAATGTGAAAGTAGTGACCCTGCAGGTTCCCAAAGACAAAGCCAACGAAATGCTCAACCAGTTGGGCAGTGTGGGCGTGGAAGCGCCCCTGCAAAACGAAGTGACCCACACCCAGGCCTATCATGAGAACCAAAAGGCCTTGGCGGGATTGGAGATGGACATTGAGAATCTCCAGAACAGCGGCAGCCTCAGTGAGGAGCAGCAGTCCCAGCTGCAAGCCCTGTTGCAGCAGCAACAGGAACTGCAGGCGCAACAGGAGAAGATTGACAAAGCCGTCAATGCAGTCACCATTGAAGTGCGCTTGCTGGAAAAGACAAATCCTTGAGACTAAATAAATGATTGAATATAAGCTATAATAATGGGCAGGAACATATTTCTGCCCATTTTGTTTTTTCTGAAATAATTTTGCTGGAGGTCGGCCATGAAAGACAACACCCTGCTGCTGATAGACGGGAACAGCCTTCTTTTTAAAGCGTTTTATGCGCTGCCCCTGCTGCATACCCGGGAAGGGATCTATACCAACGGGGTATATGGTTTTTTAACCATGTTCAACCGGGTGAGTGCGGACGTACAGCCTTCCCACGTGGTCGTGGCATTTGATATGGACCGGAAAACCTTTCGCAATGAAACCTACAGTGATTACAAAGCCAACCGGTCGGCGGCCCCGGATGAACTGGTCGGTCAGTTTCATTTGCTGCGTGAGGTGCTGGCCGCCATGAATGTCAGTTATGTGGAAATGCAGGGATTTGAAGCCGACGACCTGATCGGCACCCTGAGCCAACAGGCTGAAGCGGCTGGGATGGAAACCATCATCCTGACCGGAGACGGGGATGCGCTGCAGCTGGTCAGCGAACATACCAAGGTATATATGAGCAAGAAAGGGATCACCGACATGCAGGTCTATGATCCGCAGGCGGTGGTCGACAAATGGGAAGTCCCGCCGGAGCAGATGATTGAAATCAAAGCCCTGATGGGTGACAGCTCTGACAATATCCCGGGTGTGCCGGGCGTCGGCAGTAAAACCGCCATCAAGCTCATCAAAGCATACGGCAGTCTGGAAAACCTCTATGAACACATCGACGAAATCAGCGGAAAAAAACTCAAAGAAAACCTGCTGACCTATCGGGATCAGGCGTATTTGAGCCGTGATCTGGCGACCATCCGGCGAGAGGTGGAGATGGGTGCAGCCCTGGATGACTTCGCTGTCCGGGAGATGCAACGAGCCGAGCTCAGTGCACTGTTTAAAAAACTGGAGTTCAAAGGGCTGCTGGCCGCCCTGGAGCAAAGCCGGTCCGGGGTGGAGGAACAGGAACTGCCCGGGATGAAGGAACCGCTTCCGGTCTTGGCTGTACGAGAATTAAAATCATCTGCCGAAGTTGATGAATTTCTCAAGCCCCTGGAGCAACAGGCATTGGCCCTGCATTTTGAAACCAACTATCATCATCCCATGTGGGCGCAGGGAATCAAGGTTTATCTGGCGGCCGGTCAGCAACTGGCCTGGATTGATTTGCAGAACAGTGCCGCGCTGGAATGGCTGCGCGCCTGGCTGGAAGATCAAACGCAGCCCAAATATCTGCATAATGCCAAGTTTGCCCAGGTATTCCTGCTGCGCGCGGGCATCCATCTGCGCGGCATCAAGGGAGACAGCCTGTTGCTCAGTTATGTGCTGGATCCCTCTTTTCAAGGGGAAACGCTGGTGGAGATCATCGCCCATCATATGAAGCTGGATACCAATCACATGGATCTGGCGGCGCAGGTTGTCACGATTGTTCCGCTCCATCAGCAGATGGAAGAAGAACTCACCGATGCCCTGCGATGTCTGCTCTATGACGTGGAGATACCGTTGTCGGAGATCCTTGCAGCCATGGAGTTTGCCGGCATCAAAGTGGAAAAGCGGGTTCTGGCTCAGTTGTCGGAAGAACTGAGTGCGGGTCTGGACCGGGATGAAGACCGCATCTATGCACTGGCCGGGGTCAAATTCAATATCAATTCCCCCAAACAGCTGGCCCAGGTGCTGTTCGAGGACCTCCAACTGCCCGGCGGCAAAAAAACCAAGAGCGGCTACTCGACTGGTCAGGAAGTCTTGGAAAACCTGCTCGATCAACATGAGATCATCCCTTACATCATGGATTACCGGCAGCTCAGCAAGCTGAAGTCGACCTATACCGATGCCTTGCAAAACCTGATCCATCCTGAGACCGGCCGGATTCATACCATCTTCAAACAAGCGCTGACGGCGACCGGACGCTTGTCCAGTGTCGAGCCCAACGTACAGAATATTCCCATTCGCATGGAAGCAGGACGTCGGGTGCGCAAGGCTTTTACAGCCGGTTCCAAAGAAACCCTGCTGTTTACGGCGGACTATTCCCAGATCGATTTGCGCGCCCTGGCGCACATCAGCGGCGACGAGACTCTGATTGACACTTTCCAGCGGGGCATTGACATTCATACCCGCACGGCTTCCGAGATTTTTAAAGTGCCGTTGGAAAGAGTGGATGAGAACCTGCGCCGGCGCGCCAAGGCGGTCAACTTTGGCATTATCTACGGGATCAGCGATTTCGGACTGGCCCGTGATACCGGCGTGACCCGCAAAGAGGCGGGACGCTATATCGAAGAATATCTTGACTCCTATCCGGGCGTAAAAAAATATATGCAGGAGATTGTCGAGTTTGGCATTCAAAACGGCTATGTGGAAACCGCTCTGGGACGGAGACGTTATCTGCCTGATCTGCGCGCCAGAAATAAAATGGTGCAGTCCTTTGCCCGCAGAATGGCCCTGAATACGCCCATCCAGGGAACGTCAGCCGACATCATTAAACTGGCCATGATCAAAGTGGCCGACATGCTCCAAACCCATCATCTGCAGGGCCGCTTGCTGCTGCAGGTCCACGATGAACTGCTGCTGGAGGTGCCGCGCAGCGAGTTGGAGGAGACCGCCGACATCGTCAAGAACTGTATGGAGAATGCGTTTGCACTAAAGGTGCCTTTGCTCGTCAGCATGAAGGTGGGCACCAACTGGTATGAAATGCAGTCCTGGGAGTAAAAAGTGAGAAAGGAGGCAGCAGGATGGAATCCAAATGTGCAACCTGTCCCATGCGCATCGCCGCCGAAAAGAATCACCGCACCTTCAGGGCGCGCTTGTGGTTCTGGCACACCAAATGGTGTCCAGGCTGGAAAGCGTATCAGCGTGAACTGGCCCAACAAGAAAATCAGGGGGTTTAAGCATGCCCGAACTACCCGAAGTGGAAACAATCAGACGCAGCCTGCTGGGGAACATCGGGGCTGTTATACAAGACATCGAATTGCGCCGGACGGATATCATCAAACGCCAGGACTATGAGCCAACCGGAGCCATCGGGCAAACCATCAGCGCCATCCGCAGACGGGGCAAATATCTCATTGTGGATCTCGACGCCGGGTACACATTGGTAGTGCACCTGGGGATGAGCGGACGATTTTACCAGGAGAATGAGGAGATTGAAGTCTCCGACCGTCACGTGCACATGATGATCCATCTGAACAATGGACACAAGCTGATTTATATGGATCCCAGGCGATTTGGGGGAGTACGCTTCTTGTGTGATCCGGAATGTATCTTTTGCCGCATGGGCGTTGAGCCTTTCTCGCCGGCGTTTACAGCCCAATATCTGCGGGAGATCTGCCGTGACCGCAAAGTCGCCATCAAGACTTTGCTGCTCAATCAACAATGCATCGCCGGGATCGGCAACATCTATGCCGATGAAGCCCTGTTTGCAGCCCGTATTCGTCCCGACCGGCCGGCCGGTTCGCTGCGTCTGGCAGAGATCAAACGCTTGCGCAGCAGCATCGTCCAAGTCATGCAAGCCAGCATTGACCAAGGCGGTACCACCTTTCGCGATTTTCGGAACGGATACAATAAAAGCGGAGAATTTCAAAAGATGCTGCAGGTTTACGGTAAAACCGACGGTGCCTGCAATACTTGCGGAAAGGCCATCAAGAAAGTGGTAATCGGCGGGCGCAGCGCTCACTTCTGCGAGCACTGCCAAAAATAGGATACCGTCCGGCAGGCGATTCACACCTTGACCATAACATTCATATAGTATGGATAGATTTGATACATGAATGGAGTGGCAAGGTGGACCTTCTGGCAATCATGCTGTTTGCCCTGGCAGTAAGCGGAGACGGACTGATGGTGGGCATGGCCTACGGCATCAGAAAAATCAAAATCCCCTGCACGTCCTTGTTGATCATCGCCCTTGCTTCTGCTCTGGCGGTCAGTGTCTCCATGTTGCTGGGAAAAGGTCTGGGGATGCTAATCTCTCCCCAGCAAGCCAAAACGGCGGGCGCTGCCCTGATCTTTGCCATCGGCGTCTACTTCCTTTTGCAGGCCGCCCGGCAAAAGATCATGCATTTACAGCAATCTGAAGAAGATCCCCTGCTGACATTGCATTGCAATGCATTGGGCATTATTATACAGATACTGAAAAAACCAGCCAGTGCCGACTTCGATTGCTCCGGGGAGATCAGTCTGCGCGAAGCATTCTTTCTGGGTCTGGCGCTGGCCATGGATGCGCTCGGAGCAGGTGCAGGTCTGGCGCTGGCGGGGATGAATATTTTCTTTACTGCAACCAGTGTAGGTATGGTAAAATTTATTTTAGTAAATACCGGCATGCGAATGGGTCAGAAGATGAACGATGAACGATGGCAAAGTCTGGCGCCGTTCCTGACAGGTTTTATTTTTGTGGCGGTGGCAATGATCGAATACATGTAAAAGTTGGTGATACTTTACGATGAAAGTGATTGGATTGACCGGCGGAATAGCCAGCGGAAAAAGTACTGTTTCCAAGACGCTCAAAGGGTTGGGTGCCTATATTATTGATGCTGACGAAACTGCACATAAAGTCGTCGAACCACACAAACCTGCCTGGAATGATATGGTTACTGCTTTTGGCCAAGACATTCTCAACCCCGATGAAACCATCAATCGGGACAAGTTGGGCGAGATGGTCTTTGGCAATTCTGAACAGCTGACCCGACTCAATCACATTACCCATCCACGCATTATGGAATCATTCAAAGAAGACTACAGAAGGATCAAAGCCGAGAATCCAGAGGCCATCTTGGTGTTCGAAGTACCCTTGCTGTATGAGACCTTTATGGATCGGATGTGCGACGAGGTCTGGGTCGTCTGGGTAGATTACGAAACCCAGCTCAAGCGCCTGATGGACCGTAATCATTACAGTCCCGAAGAAGCCAAACGCCGTATAGAGAGCCAGATTCCCCTGGATGAAAAAGCCCATCGGGCTGATGTGGTGATAAACAATTGCGGCAGTATTGAGGAAACAATCAACTCGGCAACCAAATTTTTCAATACTATTCTGGAGCGGGGAAAAATATGATGTAAAAAATCATTTCTTGGGGGTTTAACATTGGTGCCGAAAGGAAGAAGTCGTTTATCCACCATACTTTGGGTCACAATACTGCTATTTCTGGCAGTCGTACTGAGCTTCCCCAAATGGATCACGGTCTTTTATCCGTTGCCCCATCAGGAGTTGATTTTCCGCGAAGCGAAAGAGCACAATGTGGACCCCTATCTGGTATTCGCCATCATCCGTGCGGAGAGCAAATACCAGAATGCGGCTGAATCTTCCGTTGGCGCCAAAGGATTAATGCAGATCATGCCCGAAACCGCCAACTGGATTGCAGAACAGAACGGAATCGAGGATTTCACCTTGCAGGAACTCCACCAGCCGGAAGTCAACATTCGATTCGGCTGCTGGTATCTGCACAATTTGAGTGCGGAATTCGACGGCAATGTGCCCCTGACTGTCGCCAGCTACAATGCCGGGCGCGGCAAAGTGCAGGAATGGCTGGTGGGCGGCACCTGGAACGGAGAACCTGAAGACATCGACAGGATCCCTTTCCCGGAAACCCGTCAGTATACCAGGAATGTTTTAAAAAACTATGAGGCCTATCAGGCCATATATGAATGAAGAATTTAAAAGAATGTCATCCTGAGGCAGAGCCGCAGGTTCTTGACCAGACAACGATTCACATTTCACGCTGAGACCGGCCCGGGCCGGTTGTTTTTTTTCCCAGAATGGATCCTGCCGGCATCGCAGGCATAGTCAGCCAAGTGAACGCATAAAATGTCCCATGGATAAAAAAGGAGGGACAAATTATGCGCCGTGTCAATGTCCGAATCCTTGCTCTGGCTGCCCTGACCCTGTTCATGGCGGCAGGCGGAGCAATCATGATGCAAAAAGCCCTGTATACCAACAGTCTCAGCACCAGACCCTTTACCGTCGGCATCACCGAACCGGTGGAAAAACTGGAGCCAGCCAGCCTCCAAAATCACAGCCAACACCTGCTGGCAACCGCTATTTACGAAGGCCTGGTCTGTTATAATGAAGCCCGGCAAAGTCTTGAACCGCGCCTGGCCCGAAAATGGCAATACAGTCCAGACGGCAAATCGGTCACGATATTTTTGCGCAAGGACGTCAAGTTCAGCAACGGCAAGCGACTCACCGCCCAGGACGTGAAAGCTTCCTTTGAATACAATATCAGTCATGCCGCCGAATGGAGCAATACCTGTCTGTATCTGCCCATTGCCGGCAGCAAAGAAAAAATAAATGGCAAAAGCCCGGAAGTGACAGGCATCCAGGTGCTCGACAAAAGCAGCCTGAAAATCACCTTGCAGCAGCCCCATGCAGCCTTTATGGCTTCACTCAGCAACCCCATTTTCTGGGTGATGGACCTGGAGTCAGGACTCACCCCCCCGGCCGGGACCGGACCCTACATTTTACACGAACAAAAGGCACAATCCTTGCAGCTGTTGCGCAACGACCAATACTACCGCGGCCAGCCGCGCCTGTCAGCGCTGCATGTGACTATCTATCAAGACCAAGAGACCGCCTTCAAGGACTTCCAACAAGGCAAGCTTGATCTGCTGAATGCCGTACCCGCGGCCGAGGTGCCCGGTATCCGTCAGAGCAAGGATAAAAACCTGCTCCTCGAAAAGCCGGTTCTCGAGACTTACTGCCTCGGCTTTAACCTGCAGCGCGATCCTTATGTCCGCAGCTATCTGCTGCGCCGGGCGCTCAACTACGCCATCGACCGGGAGCAAATCATCAAACAAATGCCGAACGGAGCCTATCTTCCTGCCAAAGGACTCATCCCCGCCGGACTGGCAGGCTATAACAAAGACATTTACGGCTATCGTTATGATGCCGACAAAGCCCGCCAACTGCTCGCCGAAGCCGGATACCCTGACGGGCAGGGACTGCCCGTGCTTACCCTGACCTACAACGACGATCCCGGTCATGCCCTGGTGGCAGAAGAAGTTGCCCGACAGTTGGGCCAGTTTGGCATTCGCGTACAGACCCAGCAGCAAAGCTGGGACTATTTCAAGAAAGAAGTCAACAACCGTTCCCTCAGCTTTTTCCGGCTGAGCTGGGCGGCAGACTATCCCGATGCCGACAGCTACCTGTACAGCTTGTTCCACAGTTCCCAGATCGGCATGACCAACTACTGCGGCTATAAAAATCCCCAGGTCGATAAGATCCTGAATGACTCCCGCCAACAATTTGAAGACCAGCAGGCCCGGCTGGCCCTGTTGCAGCGTGCCGAAGCAATGATCCTTGATGATGCCCCGTGTTTGTGGTTGTTCCAGAAGAAAGCTCAAAAGCTGATCGGTCCAGAGGTCCGCAATTTAAAACTGGATCGTATGGAAATGATTGACTGGCTGCAGGTGGAACTGCACCGGCCCACCATCGAAAAAGCCAGCGAGGATTAAAAAGCATAATGCCGGTTGCTCCAGGTCAAACCGCCCCGCACCGGCAGGAGAAGCAAGCCAGCCGAGCAGATTGATTGACATCAAAGAGCCGACTGTTGTATAATTTCCTTTGTCAGGTTAAGGACCCCCTGAATCTGACCGGATGCGGCGGTGGTGGAACCGGCAGACACGTACGTTTGAGGGGCGTATGCTGAGAGGCGTGAGGGTTCAAGTCCCTCCCGCCGCACCATAAATTATAGAAACACAAGGCTTTGTGGATTTTGCATTAATGCAAAATACGCAAGGCTTTTTTTTGTCGCTGGTTGGAATCAGCGTTGGCAGATGGGCTCATAATTCCTGAGCCGATTTCCGGTGATTATTCGGGTAAACGCAACATTCGAATGCCAAATCTTTGCATCGTAATCTGGCAGAACAGGCCAAAGCTGAGAATGTCAGAAAATGCAAACCACCCGCTGAGCGGGTGGTCATGCTTCGTTTGCTTATTCGCCTTCGGTTGCTGCTGTCACTTGGGTTTCAGTGGCTTGGGCTTCTTCAGCTTCCTCTCCCGCAGACGCTTTGGATGGCGCCAGTACAGTGGCTAGCATTGTTTCCAAATCAGTAAGTATTTCTACTTCTGCGGGTAATTGCAGATCGGCAACCGTAACCTTGTCTCCAATTTCCAGAGCAGCTACATCATAGACCAGGGTTTCCGGAATATCCTGGGGCAGGCAGAAAACCTCGATTTCTTTAGCGCCTGCTTGCAGGACACCCCCTTTTTTCATAATCTCTTCTTCACCAACAATGGAAATCCCCACGGTATTGTGTATTTTCTCATCCATCTTTACCTTCCAGAAGTCAACATGGGTCATCTGCCCGGTAATAGGATGTCTCTGTATTTCTCGAACCACCACCATTAAGCCATTGCCTCCATCGATTTCCAATGAGAACAGCCCCCTCGAGCCATGAGCATGGAAGGTACGGGCAAGCTGCGGAAGGCTTACAGATATGGCCTGATTGTCCACCCCTTTGCCATATACCGTTCCGGGAACCATGCCATTACGCTTTAGTTCATTTAAATAGCCCTGGGTTTTTATATCGCGTTTCTGGCAGCTTATTTTTTCTGCCTGAGCCATTACTACCACTCCTTCATCAACCTGTTGAACCAGGTTGTTTATTCTTTCAAGTACTAATTATACCAGTTTGCCAACATCATGTCTAAAAAAGCCAACCTTCAGCTTATGGACAGGCCTTCGACGCAAGTTGGGGACGGTTCTTGCCTTGCGCGGTCAGGAACCAAAAACGCGCAAGGCAAGAACCGTCCCCAACTTGCGTCGGCAAGAGTTGTTCGAAGAATGGGTCATAGAATTTTTGGGAGTTTGCTTTAAATAAGTTACACATTTGCATGATGCATGAAAAAAATATTACAACGGAAGCAGCGACAGAGTATTGTCACTGATTTTGGGTATGGTGGGGACAAGTATATTTAATAAAAACAAACTCAACCCAAATGGCAATAACGGTGGAAGATAATAGCAAATTAAATCATATTTTCTAGAAACTCAAACAGTTTAGGGATATAATGGAAAGTAACAAAGTGTAACGAATAAATAATAATCAGGGTGGTATTGATAATGGAGAAAAATAAATCCTGCTTTATCGCTCATTTTAGAGAAGAAGACAACAAAGAACAATCTCTATGGGAGCATCTTGATGGTACTTCCAAGTTAGCTTCTAAAAACGCATCAAAAATCGGGCTTGAAAAATCTGGTGAGTTGATTGGGCTAATGCATGATATAGGTAAAGCCACCGAATTGTTCGATCAATATATTCGTTCAGCGGTAGGATTAATTGATCCTGATGAAGATGATTATTTAAGTGTAGACGGTTATCAGGGAAAAATCGATCATTCCAGTGCGGGTGCCCAGTTGATTTATAACTATCTGGAGCCTAAAGGAGGACAGGAGAGTATTGCGGCCCAATTTCTGGCACTGTCTGTCGCTTCTCATCACTCCGGAATAATCGATTGTCTGACGCCGGGTGGGATGAACAAATATGAAGCGAGAATGAAAAAGGCCTTTGAATTAACAAGAGTCGATGAGGCGAAAGCTAATCTCGATAGTACCATCAACGATAGAATATACGCA
>DAOTHZ010000045.1:0-17514 GCA_035447945.1 Syntrophomonas sp. | reverse complement strand
GCTTTAGCACTTTTTATGGCCTGCAAGGTATAATCCACTGATATGCCCAGGCTGACCCGTCCAAGCTCGTCGGGCGGTGAGACGGTAACCATGGCGACATCGATGGGAAACTGTCCGCTGGTAAAAAGAATGGGTAATTCATGTAAATAGATAGAGGTATAATCAGCCCGTCCCTCGCGAATGGCCTGGCGGCTGGGTTTACCGGAAAACAAGGCATTATGCCGGAAACTTCTGGCATACTGAGGGAGGCAGTAGGTTCCCTTGCCCATCGGCACTTCATGGGCAATCTCCACCCCTTCCAGTTCATCCGCTCTGGCAACCAGTGCATCAACGATCAGCTGCGGCTCGCCACAGGCATGTCCCAATACGACCCGGTCCCCTGATTGAATCACTTTTACCGCTTCTTCCGCCGTGGTCTTATGACTGTCATAGTACTCCTGCCACTTCATTGTCCGCGTCTCCCTCCTGTTAAGCTTTTATCATTAATTTTTTTTCGTAATATTGCTCTGTACTGTGGCCAAAAACCCAGTCCAGCCACTGCCCATAAACAATGCAAATTCCATACCAAGATAAAGCGGCGGTCCACTGCGCAACAACTGCCCGCCCATTGTTAGATTGTTTCCCCGCAATTCCCAGCATTTTATCTAATTGCTGTTCTACCGTTGCCGTCCCCTCCCCCATCCTTCACAAGAAATTCTTGACACATTTTTGAATCATCCACTGCCACCGCAGCACCTTGCCGCATATTCAGAAAATTCCATAAGTTAATGCGTCAGGCGTATTAACTTATGGAATTTTCTGAATATATGTCGTTGTCACACGATGAGATCGAAATTCATAAGATGGAAATATATTCTACGAAAGGGTGAATCATCTTATGAAAAATCAGTTTCACACATCCAGGCCATCTTCGGGCTGCTTTGCATCCAAGAATAATGGGGCCAACAATTCCGGCAATGCTGCCCGGGGCATGCAGAATCCATCTGCGTTGACGGCCAATTATGCCTCTTGGGGCTGTCGTCCGGCCCGTACGGATTCCAACTCCGTATCGTCCTGTCTGCGCGCCGTTAACCTGGTACAGAATCCGAGCTTTGAAGAAGAATATTCCTACTGGTGGACCAACAACGTTTATATTGGCAATACGAATGTGTTCGAAGGCACTGCTGTGGCTGTGATGGGTTCGGGCGTGGCCAGTCTTCATCAGGAACTTGATTTATTATATGGCGCCGTTTGCCGTCGCCTCTTTTTCAGCTTCAATGCTATGGGTGGCGCTGAAAGCTGTTATAACGGTACCCTGACGGCACAAATCGTGTGGCTGGACAAAGAGTACAACCAAATCGGCATCGGTCTGCGTATGTTTGTTCCTGATGGCCGCATCACCAACACTGCCCGTCTCACATTCTTTGCTTTGACCGATCAGGTTCCTGCTCAGGCCGTCTATGCCAGAATCTCGTTCAGCAAGGGACAGGGTACTTCTTCTGACGCTATCCTGATTGATCAGGTGCTGCTGGCTCCCCTTGCCGGTTATGACCTGCTGACCAACAGCGACTTCGAATCCGATCTGCTGGGCTGGACTGCCAACCCCACGACGGCTTTCATCTCCGACCACAAGCTTTCTCTCGAAGGCGCCGGCCATGTGCGCACCCATTTTAACGGCACGCTGACCCAGGATGTTTATATCCGCAATTTGCCGCCGGGTTCGTCCTTTCTTTTCAGTTTTGCTGCCGGCGGTGTAGGAGCGGTTATGCTGTATGTTCATGTTGATTGGCTGGATAGCAACAAAAATCCGATCGGCTCGGGACTGTCTCTGCAGATACCAAACGAAACGCTGTCGTTACAGGGCAATTATCTAAGCTATCTTAATCTAACTGAACCGACGCTGCCGGGCACGGCTTACGCACGGATTATATTTGACGCTATTGTCCCTAATTCCAGCTGCTATTTGCTGCTGGACCAGGTTCTTTTCGCCCGGGTGATGAGCGATAACCTGATTGTAAATCCCAGCTTTGAAAATGGTCTGAACGATTGGGAAGCGACCTATGTTACCCTGGTGCAACGCAATGATGTTTATGAAGGCGCAGCCGATGCAGGCATCGGGCAAATTGGCGGGGCGCTGTGGCAGGAAATTGATTTGACCCAGGCTGAAGGGCATAGTTATCTGTTCAGCACTGGACTCGGTTTTCGGCGGACCAGTTCAGAAGCCACCTTTGGCACAATGCTGATGAAGGTTGTCTGGCTGGACCCCAACCGCAACGAAATCGGCCTGGGTCTTTGCCTGATCGGCACCAGCAGCAACCAGACCGGGAGTGAACATCAATGGGTGCCCTATGTCGGCATCACCGAACCCGCTCCCCCCGGGACAGCTGGAGCCCGTATCCAGTTTACCAAGACCGAAAGCACCGACGGCTATATCGAAATCGACAACGTCGTCTTCGGCCGCCTGATTTAGAAGCAACCCCAGAGACAGGACGCCTTATTGTCTGAATATTCCATAAGTTGATACGTCAGGCTTATTAACTTATGGAATTTTCTGATTTTTTTGCGCGCCTCATTTTTCAGAAGAATCGGCGCACCAGGGCGCAAAGGCGATAAACGTGCCAGGTACTGGGACCGGAGGCATTGAGCAAGATGGTCGCGGTGGGTTGCAGATGCAGTTGCTTTACCTTGCGATCGGACAGATACATGGCCAGCAGTCCTTCGATTACTGTGCGGGTAAAAACAGGATTGTCGAGGTCATTCAGGCAAGTTTGGGATTGGCGGATAAAATGCTGGAGGCGCTCGATCATAACGGCTTCATCTTGATAATAAAAGGTAAAGTTCAGGTCGCCTCCCAGCCGGTCCTCTTCCCGATCAATGAGATAATCGAGCAAAATGTGCAAACCACAGATCCAAGGGAAATAAGCATGCCGCAATGCTTGCACCTGCTGCTCGCTGACCTGCTCGCTGGCAGCCTGCGCCAGCAAGGCAAAAACCGCCAGGGTGGATCCGCTGGCGGCAGCGAATTCCTGCCAGTATAAATCCTCATATTCGCCGGCCTGCGCCTCAGCCCAGCGGATCAGTTCATGCTCGCGCAGTATCCAGTCGAGGTGTTTTTTCACCTGCAGATCAATATAATGTTCTACCAGCGCCATTATTTCGGCTTTTACGCAATCATAACCGGTCAGCTTGGCCAGACAGCTGCGGCATACTTCAACCAGATGATGCAAATAACCGCCGTCTTTTTGATGCGGATAAAATGCATAATAGTCGCTCATTTCCTGCTGCGGCTGCAGCGCATCCAGCAAAGCGCTGTGCAAGCGGCGAAAGGCCAGTCCGTCCAGACAATCGGCGCGATCACAAAGATTGTCCAAATAATCGCAGATGGTTTGATAGGCGGTGATCCATGTAATCAGATTCTCTTCTTGTTCCTCCGCACCAACGGCAAAGACTGCTCCTCCATAGCAATGAAAGTCTTTGGCATGCAGACTGCTCATAGCCTGGGCGGCGAGAACCGGATCGGGACAGGCGGCAGCCCATGTGCGCCAGCGCTGCAATTCTTTTTTGACCCGGGGCAAGGTGAGGCAGATATAATGGGCCAAAATCCTTGACTGACCGGAGTGAAAACGGCTCGTTTCCGGCTTTGAGCGTGGAATGACGGTCATGTTCATGAACTGGTCCGCTCCTCTTCCGGCATGTGCAAATCACAGCGCAGACTGCGGTAGTAATTTTTCAGCAACAGTTTGCCCATGGACATGAGCTCTTTGCGGGCCGGACCGGGGGGCAAGCTTTCCAGTTGAGCCAGTCCGCGGGCAATAAAATCAAAAGCCAGCTGTAAACATTTGTCGATGGCACCATGATTGATACAGGCTGAAGTGACGTTTTCGATCATGACATCCGAAAAGTCTTTTTGATCAATTGCCGCGCGCAGCCACGCCGCTGGCTCGTCTTCCCGTAGCAGGCAGATGACCGGCAGGGTGATGTTGCCTTCGCGCAAGTCGCTGCCGCAGGGCTTGCCCAATTTGTCGCGGTCGGACATGAAATCCAGCAAATCATCAATGATCTGATAGGCATAGCCCAAACACAGTCCATATTCCTCCAGGGCTGCCGCTTCGGCATCCGGCATGACACTGGCGAGTGCACCAATCCGGCAGCAGGCTGCAAACAAACAGGCGGTTTTGCGGTAGCTTTTTTGCAGGTAATCCGCTTCACTGATCTCTACATCAAAAGCCAGCTGCATTTGCTGAATTTCACCGGCGCACATGGTCTGAATCGTACTGGTCAAGGTGTTGAGGATCGCCTGCTGCCCGTGCCGGTTGACCAGTTGGAACGCTGTGGCAAACAAATAATCCCCGGTCAGCACACTGGCCAGATTGCCGAAACAATGGTTCAGGCTGTCCCGGCCTCGGCGGCAATCGGACTGATCAATTACATCGTCATGAACCAGAGAAGCCAGATGAACTAGTTCCACCGCGGCGGCCATGTCAATCACCAATTGCGGTTCATGCGGATAAAGCGAGGCGGACAGGAATACCAAGCGCGGCCGCAGCATCTTGCCGCTGCCCGCCAAGAGATAGTCGACAAGGCTGCCGATTTCCTCGTTTGGTTCGGGCAGCACTTCGCGAATGCGGCGATTGATGAGATCGGCGGGAAAAGGATACAAAGTCAGTGCTTTTTGCTCCAGTCGAATGGCAAACATCCCCCTTCCATAATGTTTGCCGTTATTTTTGCCATCCCGGCAGCAAACTATACCGCCTCTTTTTTCAGAATATTCCATAAGTTAATACGTCAGGCCTATTAACTTATGGAATATTCTGAAAAGAAGGCTGAGCACGCCAAACCGTCCCCACGATTTGCGCGGGTTGCAGATATTACTTTGGGAGGATTTTGTTTTTGACTTGCTGGTGGGCGAAATGCTCGATGGTGTCGTCGAGGGTACCGGTCAGGGTGAGGCCGCGGCGGGCGGCCATGGTTTGGATAAAATAGTCGGCGATGGCTGGATTTTTGGGCAGCAAGGGGCCATGCAGATAGGTGCCGATGAGATTTTTGTACCACAGTCCTTCCCCGCCATCTTCGCCGTTGTTGCCGTGTCCTTTGATGACCGTGCCAAAGGGCTTCAGGTCCGGGTCATGCAAATAGGTGCGGCCGCCATGGTTTTCAAACCCGACCACACTGATTTTCTCTCCTGCCACTGCGCTTTCCAGGAGGATGTTGCCGATCAGACGCGGGGCGCGCCCTTCGGTATAGAGGTCAAAAAAGCCCAGACCCTGCAGCATCGTACCGTCGGGGGCCTGATAATAGCGGCCCAGCAACTGATAGGCTCCGCAGATGCACAACGCGGGCAGTCCGTTGTCAATTTCCTGCCGAAGCGTTTCCGCCTTATGGAGCAGATCGTGGTAAACCAGACCTTGCTCGCGGTCGGACCCGCCGCCCATAAAGATCATATCGAGTTCAGAAAAATCCAGTTGGTCCTCCAGCCCCAGCGAGCGGATCTCGCATCTATGGCCATAGCCGCGGATGCGCTGCTGCAAACAGAGCAGATTGCCGCGGTCTCCGTAAAGGTTCATTAAATCTGGATACATATGGGCAATGACGAATGTCTCCTGCATCACTGCACGCCTCCTTCCTGCGCTTGCCGGGCTGGAGACGGCTGCACCAACGGGGATGTCCCGTCGGATTGTTTCTGCATCTTCAGCATGATCTGCCGGCATTCAAACAAGGCGGTATAGGTGCAAAGGATGTAGGCCGCCTCCTCCGCCTGGGCGACCGCCAGGGCAATGCCCTCCTGCAATCGTGATTCGATGGAAAGCTTGTCGGGGTCAAAACCTGCATACTTGCAGCGCAGGGCGATATCGCCGCTGCGTTGGCCGGAACAGATGATTTGTTGAATCCTGGCCTCGGACCGGGTCATGATCTCCACGTCAGCATCCCAGATCCAGGAGATGTCACGTCCATCGGCGGCATTGTCGTTCAAGGCAAAAAAGAGGCTTTTCTGCGTCGGGTCGAGCAACAGCATGCTGAGGCTCTGGTTGAGTCCGGTGGGATTTTTGACCAGCACCAGCAGACACGGCTTGCCGGCAATGGTGAATCGTTCCAGTCGCCCGGCGCGGGGCTGAAAGTTGACAACGGCGCGCTGGATGACCTCGGCGTCGATGCCCAGGCGCAGACCCATGGAAACCGCTGCCAGAATGTTGTAGGCATTGTAAAAACCCTGATAGGAACTCTGCAAAGGCAAGTCGTTGACCTGCAGGCGAATGCCCGGGTCCATTTCCAGTTGCTGACCGGTGTAGTCACGGCAGGGATTGCGGTTGCCGCACTGGGGACAGTGGTATTGCCCCAGTTGGGCATAATGATAGCGCTCATAAAGCAGTGCTTGACCGCACTGCACACAGTAACGGCCTTCACGGCTGTCGGCACTGGTCAGTTCGTCATAGATTGTATCCTCGAAGCCGTAATAGCGACTCTGGCATCCGGTGCAAGCGGCAATATCACTCTGCAGGGGATCATCGGCATTGAGCAGCAGTTCCAGGCTGCGTCCTGCAGCGGCTTGCTTGATAAGTTGGATGGTGTGATCAAGCTCGCCATACCGGTCCAATTGATCGCGAAAGAAATTGGTCACCAGGAGCAGATTGGCCTGTACTTCCTGCAGCAGCAGCGGTACATTGGCTTCGTCGGTTTCCAGCAAGGCGTAATCAAAGCTGCACCGCCCGCTCAGATTGGTGGCTTTGATAAAGGCGGTAGTGATGCCGGTCAGCATATTGGCGCCGGCACGGTTATGTACACAGGTGCTGCCGTTTTCCCGGAAAATCCCGGCAATCATATTGCTGGTGGTGGTTTTGCCGTTGGTCCCGGTCACCATGATGATTTCTTTTTTAACCTGCCCGGCCAGGACCGTCAGAATGGGCGGATAAATCCGGCGGGCCAGCCGTCCGGGGAAGTCGGTGCCTTGATTGCCGGCCAGGCGGCTGAACACGATGGCCAGCTTGCCGACAAAAATGGCCATAATCAGGCGTAGGCTCATAATGGTCTTCTCTCCCCTGCTTGCAGCGGCTGGTTTAATTGCTGAACCAGTTGCTTACATTCAATAAACGGCGGGAACGATAGGTGCGGCCTTTGTTCAGCCGCAGGTAAACATCCTCCAGTTGCAGCGCCATGCTGCGGGCTGACATTGCTTCGGCCTTCTGCAGGGCATGGTGCTGCAGCTGCGCATACAAAGCGTCGTCCTCCATCACTCGAACGATGGCCGCCGCCATTTCCTCCATGTTCAATTCGGTCAACAGTCCGTCCACCCCGTCATCGACCATGTCCTGCACCCCGCTGGCCCGCACTGCCACTACCGGCAGGCCGCAGGCCATGGCTTCGGTCAGCACCAGCCCCTGGGTTTCCGTCAGGGAGGAAAACACGAACAAATCAGCCGAATGATAAACATTAACCAGCTTTTCATAGGGTACGGCCCCGGTAAAAACAAGTTCTTCCGAACCCAGACCGAACTTTCGTCCCAGCGCCTTTAAATCATCCTCGAGCGGTCCGGCAGCGGTCAGCACCAGGGTCGTTTGCGGCAGTTGCTCCTTGACGAGAAGGAAGGTTTTAATCAGAAACGGTAAGTTTTTCTCCTTGGTCAAACGCCCTACATAGAGCAGGATTTTATTTTCCTGCGGAATTGCATAATTGGCCCGCAGCCAGCCTTGGTCGCCTTTTTGAAAGTGCTGCAGGGGAATGCCGGTGGGAATGACGGAGACCGGCTTGCGCACCTCACTCTCCCGGATGATGGTATGAATGTCTTCCGACGGCGTGATGATATGATCACAATGATTGCAGAAGGAAGAACTATATTTGGCAGTCATCTCTTTGGCCAGATCATGAGCAACCGGCACATAATGGACATACTGGTCATAGCGGGTGTGATAGGTGAAGACCAGCGGTATCCTGTACTTGCGCGCATAACGCAGCCCCACCCGGCCCATGATCATGGGGGAGTGCACATGGATGATGTCCAGGTTCAGATGTTTGACCAGCGTTCCCAAGCCCGGATAAATCGGAATGGCCAGCGTAAAATCGGTATTGGTGGGCGACGGTACCGAATAAAACCGGTACACATTGGGTTCGTCATCAACATAGTGGGGATAACTGGGCGCAAAAATGTGTATTTCATGACCCAGACGGGTCAGTTCTTCTTTGAAAGTGGTAATGGAAGTCACCACACCGCTGGTGTAGGGTTTGTAACTGTCGGTAAAAATGCCAATCCTCAACTCTTATCCTCCTCGGTGGTGGTCCGGGTCAGGGGTTGCTTTAATCCTGAAACACTTCGTAGGACGTACCCGGAAAAGATTGTTCCACATCGGATATAACCCCCGGCTGCGGGGCAATTTCATAATCAGCGCGATAAGCGCCGTCATACTGATGCGCGCAACGGGCACACAAAGTAGTGTTGACCAGCCGTTCCAGACGGCGCGGTTCTATCGGTCCGCCGCAATGGCTGCAAATACTGTCCTGTCCCTGTACACTGCGCTGCAGTGCGTCATCGACTTTTTCCAGTTCGAACTGCAGCAGTTCCAGCATGCTCAGTTCCTTTTCCCGTTCAAACAGATCAGTGGCCTGATCGCCGGGATGTTGATCATATGAAGACAATTCATCGTTCCACTCCGCCATGGGGGTGGAGACGACTTCCAGCTTGTTTTTGATGAGCTGTTCCAATTGTTGCTTTTTGGCGATTAATTGCTGCCTTTGATCCACAGCCGTCACCTGTCTTTCCAGTGAAGTCTGAAAAGCGGTTACTGCATATAAAGCTGGTTCTGCACGATATCCACAATTTCGGCGATAAAACTGCCGATCAGCGGCATATTCAATACCACGATCTTCTGCAGCAGGTAAATCACCAGACCAGCCAGGATGGTAAACCCAATGGCCATCCCAAATCCCCTCGCTACTCCCTGCCAGAAGTTGACCCAGAACAAGCGGCGGGGGTTTTCAATCATGGCGACGTATTCGGCAATACCCAACTTTTCCATGTTGAGGGACAGTTCGTCGATTTTATTGCCCAGTGTCTCCAGGGTTTGCTTTTCGTCAGGCAACCCGGGTTGTTGTTCCAATAAAATCACCCGCTTCTCAAAACTATTATTCCCCAGCTGTCAGGCGAATCATACTTAATTGTTCAAAGAATGGATCGGGGCAGGGATCCGGCCTTTGCGCCCAATGAAGCGGGCCGGTGACATCTGGTTGACTTTCATGATTGGAGCCCGGCCCAGCAATCCTCCAAACTCCACCCAGTCCCCTACTTTTTTGCCGGGTGCCGGAATGAGTCTGACAGCAGTGGTCTTGCGATTGATCATGCCGATGGCAGCTTCGTCGGCAATGATGGCGGCAATAATTTCAGCTGGTGTATCACCGGGAATGGCGATCATATCCAGACCTACCGAGCAAACGCAGGTCATGGCTTCCAGTTTTTCAATATTCAGCGCACCGGCTTCCACTGCGTTGATCATGCCCTGGTCTTCGCTGACAGGAATAAAGGCGCCGGACAGTCCGCCCACATAGGAGGAGGCCATGGCTCCGCCTTTTTTAACAGCGTCATTGAGCATGGCCAGGGCGGCGGTGGAACCGTGGGCGCCGACCATTTCCAGCCCCATCGATTCGAGAATATCGGCTACACTGTCGCCGATGGCCGGTGTCGGTGCCAGCGACAGATCAACAATGCCAAAGGAAACCCCCAGTCGCTGGGAAGCAACCCGGCCGACCAGTTCCCCGCTGCGGGTTACTTTAAAGGCGGTCTTCTTGATGATATTGGCCAGCTCGCCCAGATCGGCGTCGGGATACTTGCGGACCGCATTGAGCACGACCCCTGGTCCGCTGACGCCAATGTTGAGGGTGCATTCCGGCTCGCCCACCCCGTGAAAGGCGCCGGCCATGAAAGGATTGTCTTCAGCAGCATTACAGAAGACCACCAGTTTGGCACATCCCAGCCCATCACGATCGGCGGTCAGGCGGGCGGTTTCCTTGATGATCCTGCCCATCCCGGCAACGGCATCCATGTTGATGCCGGCCTTGGTGGTGGCCAGATTGACGGAGGAACAGACCCGTTCGGTGACTGAAAGGGTCTCGGGTATGGCAGCCAGCAAGGCGCTGTCCCCGCGGCTAAATCCTTTGTGCACCAGGGCGGAGAAGCCGCCGATAAAGTTGACGCCGACTTCGCCGGAGGCTTTGTCCATATGGCGTCCGATTTCGATCATATCATCCTGGCCCAGTCCGTCGGCGACCAGGGCCACGGGGGTAACGGAAATTCTTTTATTGATAATCGGTATGCCGTATTCTTTTTCAATATCATCGCCCACTTTTACCAATTGGGAGGCGTGGCAGAGAATTTTGTCATAGATCTTCTGTCCGCACTGCTTGCCGCTGGCGGCATGGCAGCTTAATATGTCAATGCCCATGGTGATGGTACGGATATCCAGGTTCTCCGTATGCAACATGGCGACGGTTTCCAGGATTTCATCTTTGCTGATGCTGAAAGGCATACTCCATCTCCTTCATTCCACGCAAGTTGGGGACGGTTCTTGACTTGCTCTCTGTAATCGTTACGCAAGTTGGGGACGGTTCTTGACTTGCTCCATTAGCCCGGGCTTCGCCATCTTGGGCTCGGCTGTGCCATTGCCCCGGCTCTAAATTAATTAATGTACTCATATAAGCAAACCTATCGCAGAGGTTAATGCTTAAGTGGAGCGCCGGGGGTAAGGCGACAGCCGTGCGCTGGAACGCAACGGCGCAAAGAACGCTAACAGTTTAATAAAGTTATACGTTACCCAAAAACGAGACTCACGTATTAGTCTAAAGATTCCCAGCCAGCAAATGAGCACTAATACTGCAATTCTAGTCAGTCAAAAGACCGGCCCCAAGCGGACTTAAGTATTAACCTCAGAGAACAATACATTTATAACCCCAAGATAAAGTTAAATCCGGTGCATATACTTGAACAGGTCTTCATGCTGGGCGGTGATCTGTAGGCCCATCTCCAGGCCTTTGCCGCCCAAAATTTCACGCAGTTCCTTAACATCGATTTTACTGCGGCTGACATCGACGACCATGACCATGGTGAAAAATCCCTGCAGAATGGTCTGGCTGATGTCCAGGATGTTGATATCATGGTCGGCCAGGATATTGGAAACCATGGCAATGATTCCGACCCGGTCGTGGCCCAACACGGTGATGATGATGCGATTGCCTTCTTCGGGACTGGCCATGTTAACCCTCCATCTGCGCAATCACCTGCGCACAGCGCTGACATAAACTTGGGTGCTGGGGATCGCTTCCCACGGACAGATCGATGATCCAGCAGCGTTCACATTTTTGGCCGGCGGCGGCTTGCACTTTGACCCACAGGCCGTTGATTTCTTCCAGGGCTACGGCATCTTCACCGCGATTGACGGCAGGCTCGATGTCGACCCGGGAAACGATCAGGATTTTATCAAGTTCGTTGGTGTTCTGCAACAGTTCCAACCACTCATCATCCGCATAGACCGTCAGCCAGGCGCCCAGGGAATGGCCGATGGTTTTGCGGCCGCGGGCTTCTTCCATGGCTTTGCTGGCGACTTCGCGCACCTGCAGAAGACGGTCGATTTTGTTTTCAAGTTCTTTATTTTGATGAGCCCCGTTGATCTGGGGCCAGCTTAACAGTTGTACGCTGACAGGATCATTTTCCTTGCGGATATAGGACCAGATTTCTTCGCAGGTAAAAGCGAGAACCGGAGCCAGGATAACCACCAGGTCGTTGATCAGCTGCCACAGCACGGTCTGGGAAGCGCGGCGGGCCGGATCGTTTTTATCGTTGCAATAGAGCCGGTCCTTGATGATATCGAAGTAAATGCTGCTCAAGTCAACGGTGCAGAATTTATGCACGGTATGGAACACGACGTGGAATTCATAATCGGCATAGGCCTTGGTGACCCGCTGCACCACCTGTTCAAGTTTGAGCAGCGCCCATTGGTCGAGTTCGCCCAGGTTTTCATAGGCAACGCTGTCCTGGCGGGAATCGAAATCGGCGATATTGCCCAGAATGAAGCGGCAGGTGTTTCTGATCTTACGATACGCTTCACTGGATTGTTTAATGATGTTGCTGGATACGGAAATGTCGTTGCGATAATCGGCAGAAGAAACCCACAGCCGCAGGATATCGGCGCCCAGTTCTTTGATCATCTGCAGTGGATCAACTACGTTGCCCAGCGACTTGGACATTTTATACCCTTTTTCATCCACGATAAATCCGTGGGTCAGGACTTTTTTATAGGGCGCCGTGCCGCGCACTGCGACTGCGGTGGACAGGGACGAGTTAAACCAGCCGCGATGCTGGTCGCTGCCCTCCAGATAGAGGTCGGCCGGCCATTGCAAATCGGGTCTGGTTTCCAACACTGCCATATGGGAAGAGCCGGAATCAAACCAGACGTCCATGATGTCGGTTTCCTTGCTGAATTGCTGCTGGCCGCACTGTGGACAGGCAAACCCTTCCGGCAGTAATTCAGCAGCTTCTTTTATAAACCAGATATCCGAGCCGAATTCCCCAAACAATTTGCTGATGTGTTCGATGGTTTCTTTGCTGACGATGGTCTCGCCGCAGCTGTCGCAATAGAAGATGGGAATGGGCACGCCCCAGGTGCGCTGCCGGGAAATGCACCAGTCGCCGCGGTCGCGTACCATGTTGTAGATGCGCTCCCGTCCCCAGCCCGGAATCCATTCGACTTCATCAATGGCTTTCAAGGTGTCCTGGCGGAAGCCATCAATGGAAGCGAACCATTGGTCGGTAGCCCGGAAGATAATGGGCTGCTTGCAGCGCCAGCAGAACGGATACTGATGTTCGTATTTTTCAGTCTTGAGCAGCATGCCCCCGGCCTGCAGTTCATCGATGACGTTTTGATTGGCCTTGTGGACATACAATCCTTTGAATTTGCCGGCTTGCTCGGTAAAGCAGCCACTGTTGTCGATCGGCGAAATCACTTCCAACCCATATTCACGGCCTACATAAAAGTCGTCTTCGCCATGCCCGGGAGCGGTATGCACACAGCCGGTACCGGCCTCGAGCGTAACGTGACGGCCGAGAATGAGCAGAGAGTCGCGCTCCATGAAGGGATGACGACAGACGGCCCGTTCCAGCTCTTGGCCACGAAATTCCTTGAGAAGTGCAACCTCGTTCCAGCTCAGCTGGCTTGCAACGCTCTCCAGCAAGCCCTTGGCCAAAACATATTTTTCGCCGCTAACCTGGACCAGCACATATTCATAATCAGGATGCAGGCATACACCGGTATTGGCCGGCAATGTCCAGGGGGTGGTGGTCCAAATAATGACGAAGGCATCATCGGGCACGAGTCCTTTGCCGTCTTTGATCGGGAATTTGACAAAAATTGAGGGGGAAATCTTGTCGCCGTATTCGACTTCCGCCTCAGCCAGGGCAGTTTCACAGTCACCGCACCAGTACACCGGTTTCAATCCTTTATATATGTAGCCTTTATTAGCCATTGCTCCGAAAACCTTGATCTGCTCGCTTTCGAATTCCGGGGCCAGGGTCAGATAGGGATGCTCCCAGTCACCGCCGACGCCCAGGCGTTTAAACTCTTCCCGTTGGATATCGACATATTTCATGGCATAGTCATGACAATGACGGCGGAATTCAACCACATCGGTACGATGGCGGTCAATGCCCAGGGCTTTGATGGCCTGCTGTTCGATCGGTAATCCGTGAGTGTCCCAGCCGGGTACATAAGGAGAATCATAGCCCAGCATGGCATGCTGTTTGACGATGATGTCCTTTAATATTTTATTCAGCGTATGGCCCAGATGGATATCCCCGTTGGCATAGGGAGGACCGTCATGCAGGATGAATTTTTCCCGGCCGCGGTTTTTCTCCAGGACCTGCTGATAAATGTCGTTTTCTTCCCAGAACTTCAGAATCTCTGGTTCCCGATTGGGCAGATTGGCCCGCATGGGAAACTCCGTACTGGGCAAATTGAGGGTTTCATCATATTTTCCTTTGGCCATTGTCGTAACCACCTCATTCTATTTTCCGATCGGCCCGCATTAACGCAAAAAACCTCTCATCCCACAGACGAAAGGCACTCGGTTATTCGCTGCCGCTCTTTTCAGCATACCTGCCTTTAAAACGTAATACATTTTAGCATATAGACCGCCACATAACAACTGTTGCAGTCAAGGCAGCGTTTGGCGTCAAGTATTTTTTCGATATTTTCTGCCAAGTAACGTTATAATAGAGGATAATAAAAGCATTATCCAGAAACTACTTCACAACTAATTTCGCATGTATTGGAGTGACAAAGGTATGGAGAAAGCTCAATCTCTTAATAAAAACAGACGCCGTATGAGGGTACGGGTCGTCTTGCGGGCAGCCATCAGCGGCGCACTCCTGGGGGGCATGATTGGGGCATTTGCCAAGTACAATCCGTCCATTGATCCGGTTGCCTTTGCTTTGGGATTTGGCGGCCTGGGAGGATTATTTATCGGCTTGTGGACTTCAACAGAAAACGCTCATGAGTATGTCGAACCATCCGAAAAGCTGGCTGATTTTGCCCAGCGCGTGGCTGACGGCGATCTAACTGGTCAGATTGATCAATTCCATAAAGGTTATATGGGCAATCTGGCTGAATCAATCAACAACATGACCAATCGCCTCAAACATTTGATCAGTGAAACCAATCTCATCAGTCAACAGGTTTATACATCATCGGAAAAACTATTGCATTTGTCCAGGGAAAACAGCTCCGCTGCCCAGGATGTTTCCCTGGCCATCAGCAATATCGCTGATGGTGCCGATCAGCAGGCGGTTTCCACCCAGAATACAACCAACCTCATTTTAAACATGGCGGACACTTTTGCTGCCATTGCTGATAATACGCAAAAATGCGTGCAGACTTCCATCAAGACCCGCCAGGCAGTGCAAAGCGGAGTAGAAGCGGTCAATCTGCACAACCAGCGCATGAAAGAAAGCCGTCAGGCGCTGGAGGCGGTCAGTCAGGCCGTCACCATGCTGGATGAAAATTCCGCCCGCATCGAAGAGATCGTCGCTGTAATTCGGGGGATTGCTGACCAGACCAACCTGCTTTCCCTGAATGCTGCCATTGAAGCCGCCCGGGCTGGGGAACATGGCCGTGGCTTTGCCGTGGTAGCCGAGGAAGTCAGAAAACTGGCTGAACAATCTGAGAACTCCGCCAGTGAAATCGCGGTCTTGATCAAGCAGATGCAGACCAATACCCGCCAGGTGGTGAACGACATGGAAACCACCAAAAACGTCTACATACAGCAAATCAAGGCCATTGAATCGACCAACAACGTCTTCGAGACGATTGTTGAGGAAGTCGGCAATATCGATAACGAAGTGGTGGAGATTTCCGCTTCTACCCAAGAAGTTTCGGCCTCAACCGAAGATCTGGTAACAGCTGTAAAAGCCATTTCGATGATTGCCAAACAAATCGCTGCCAACTCCGTCGAAGTCAGCCAGCAGTCACAAAAGCAGGCAGATGCCCTGCATACTGTCATTAATGAATTTGAAACCCTGCGCGACAACCTGGCCAATATCGAAAAATTGGTAGCCAGCTTCACCATATAACCAGTTTGCCGCACCGATCACCAGTCATTTGTCTGAAGCCTGATGAAGGGATGTCCGTCTTCCCCTTCCCCAGGCTTTTTTATAATTTCCTCTTGCCTGTTGGGAAAAATAAATACTGTATTCATACAAGATTACATACAACCCCGCTCATCAATTTGTTATTATTAATAGTTAGATTACCCATATGAGCCTTACTAAAAAACATTCCATGAGACACATAAATTGGGAGGTAAAATATGCCGAAACGTACTGACATCAACAAAATCCTCATCATTGGTTCCGGTCCGATTGTGATCGGTCAGGCTTGCGAATTTGATTATTCCGGAACCCAAGCCTGCAAAGCCCTGCGCAAACTGGGCTACCAGATTGTTTTAGTCAATTCAAATCCCGCCACCATCATGACTGATCCCAACATGGCCGATGCCACTTACATTGAACCCCTCAATCTGCAGCGCATCACCGATATCATCGCCAAGGAGCGTCCCGATGCCATCCTGCCCAATCTGGGCGGTCAGTCGGCGCTCAATCTTTGTTCTGAATTAAGCCAGGCAGGGGTTTTTGAAAAATATGCGGTCAAAGTAATCGGCGTCCAGATTGATGCCATCGAACGCGGAGAAGACCGCATCGCTTTTAAGGAAACCATGAATCGATTGGGCATTGAAATGCCTCGCAGCAAACCAGCCTATTCGATTGAAGAAGCAGAAACAATCGCTGCCGAACTGGGCTATCCCGTAGTCATTCGACCGGCCTATACCATGGGCGGCACCGGCGGCGGATTGGTCTATAATGTGGAAGAACTTCGCATCGTGGCCAACCGCGGCATCGCTGCCAGTCTGGTGGGGCAGATCCTGATCGAAGAATCCGTGCTCGGTTGGGAGGAACTGGAGGTAGAGGTGGTGCGCGATGCCAAAAACCAGATGATCACCGTTTGTTATATAGAAAATATTGACCCCATGGGCGTTCACACCGGCGACTCCTTCTGTTCAGCCCCTATGCTGACCATTAGCCAGCAACTGCAGGAACGTCTGCAGAAGTATGCCTACTCCGTGGTGGAAGCCATCGAAGTGGTGGGCGGCACCAATGTGCAATTCGCCCATGATCCCAAAACCGACCGGGTGGTCATCATTGAAATCAATCCGCGTACCTCACGTTCCTCGGCACTGGCTTCCAAAGCTACCGGATTTCCGATTGCCATGGTCTCGGCCATGCTGGCCGCCGGCCTGACCCTGGATGAAATCACCTATTGGAAGGAAGGTACACTTGACAAATACTCTCCTGGCGGAGACTATGTGGTCATCAAATTTGCCCGCTGGGCCTTCGAAAAATTCCCCGGCTCCTTTGATCAGCTGGGCACCCAAATGCGGGCGGTAGGCGAAGTCATGAGTATCGGCAAAAATTACAAGGAAGCCTTCCAAAAGGCCATCCGCTCGTTGGAAATCAACCGTTACGGCCTGGGTTTTGCGAAAAACTTCAACCAATTGTCGGTGGAGGAACTGCTCTCCCGGCTGGCCGAGCCGAGTAGCGAACGCCAGTTCATAATGTATGAAGCCCTGCGCAAAGGCGCCACGGTTGAACATATTACCGGTCTGACCCATATCAAACCCTGGTTTGTTGAACAGATGCTGGAATTGGTGCGACTGGAGGAAGCCATCCTTGCTTGCAAAGGATGTCAATTACCGGATGAGCTGCTTATCCAGGCTAAAAAAGACGGTTTTGCTGACCGTTATCTGGCCATGCTACTGGACGAACACGAAACCTCTATCCGCCAGCGCAGAGTAACACTGGGCATTAAGGAAGCCTGGGAGGCTGTACCGGTCAGCGGCGTCGACAATGCTGCTTATTATTACTCCACCTACAACGCGCCCGATACCACCACCGCCAGCGACCGTCCTAAAGTGATGATCCTGGGCGGCGGCCCCAATCGCATCGGACAGGGC